>NZ_JBSWXD010000087.1:0-27745 GCF_056160425.1 Micromonospora sp. ABR4_055 | reverse complement strand
TTGGGGGTTTTTTCTTTTTTTTGTGTCTCCCTCTTGATAGGTTTTCGTTGTTTGTTGGTTGGGTTTGGACCCCCCCCCCACCCTCCGCCCAGTGTCACTTTCCCGTTTTTTTTTTCCCTTCCCCCCCCCCCCCCCCCCGACGGTCTCGATCATGCCCATCAGGTTGTCGACCTCGTCTGAGGCGCGCTTGCGGACGTTGTCGACGGAAGCGACGAACACCGTGACGTGTTGGATGCCGATCTCGGCGCACCAGCTCAGCACCTGGTCGAGGTGCTCGGCACCGTGCCGGTGCCCGACCTTGGGGTCGTCGAAGCCCATCTGCCGGGCCCACCGCCGGTTGCCGTCCATCACCATTGCCAGGTGGCGGGGCAGCTCGGCGGCGGTGAGCTGGGCGCGTAGCCGGCGGGCGTAGAGCCGGTGTCCGGTATCGAGCAGCGGTCGCATCATCGCCTGATCTCACCACGCTTGCTCGCCCGGGCACAGCAGCGCAGGTGGTCTGCTGATCGGCCAACGACCGGGTATCGGCCCGTGCCGAGATCACTGAGCTGCTGGCCTGGTGGATGCCTGTTCGCCATGTGATGCCCCGGCGTTTCGGGCACATTAAGGCCCTTCAGAGCATCGGGACTGCCCGCAGACGCCATGACCTGGCCGGCGGCCTGCCCGCGGCAGTCCGAACGACTACCGCGGGCGCTCGCCGGCCAGGTCGTGACCCAACTCGACCAACCCGCCACCCTGAATCGATGGGCCATCCCGGATTACTGGCTGGTCACGGTCATTTTCGTACGCTTCGGTCTGCGGATCACCGACGAGCTGTGGCTGGCGCCGCGACCCGGGAACGGTGCGATCGCGTCAGCCGGTGCTGACCCGCAACGCGTGATCAGCACACGCCTCAGCAGGACCACCGGGCGATGCGCGGCGGCTGCCACTCGCCGGTCAGCACGTCGTCGGTGGGTAGGTAGACCCGCATGTAGACGTGGAAGACGCCGGCTGGGGCGGGCAGCCAGTTCGCCGTTCCGCCGGGTGGGGCAGTGGCGGACAGGAACAGGTCGAGTGATCCGTCCTGGTTCATCGTGAGAGCGGAACGATCGCCGAGGGCGTACCGGCTGAGCTCGTTGGGAACGAGGAAGTAGTTCTCGTCGTACATTGTCACCGACCAGAATCCGTCCGCGCTCGTCGGCGGGAGAGCGCCCGGCCGGAAGTGCAGTCGGTAGGAGCGTTCACCGCTGAGTGGCTGGCCGAGCAGATCGGACTGGGAGAAATAGTACGTCGACTCGGCGGGCACGTTGGCGCCCAGGCCGCCGGCGGCGATGCCGGCTCGGAGCAGGTAGTCGGTGCCGTAGGTGCCGGCGCTCAGGCTCGACCGCCACGTCCGCCCGGCGGCGGGGAACGCGGCTTCCGCGTGGCCGGCGACGAGGTACGCCTGCCCGTCGGTCACCGCCGCCTCCAGGGTGGCGACGGCCTGCGGATCCCCTTGGCTCGGGTTCCCGCCCGGCTCGACGCCGAGCGCGGCGAGACCGGCGAGTGCCGACGCGTCGGCGGCCGGGGGTGGGTCGGACGCGAGCACGGCGGCCAGTTCGTCGAAGAAGGCGGCGCCGGCGTCGTAGGGGGTCTGTGGCCGTGGCAGGTTCGCGCAGTCGGGCGTAGGCAGCGCCGGCGGCGTGTCGGTGGCGGGCGTTTCGAGGACGGCAAGCTGGTACCCGGCCATGACAGCCCTGGCGGCGGGCACGTCGTCGGGGTTCTTCACGAGCGTGCGGCCCAGCAGCCATACGTCCCAGGTCGGTCCGGACACCGACGTGACGCCACTCGGAAGTTCACCGGACCATCCGGGCGGAACGATTGCATACCTGCCGCCCGCAGGGTCCACGGTGCTGGTGCCGATGTTGGTGAACACGTTGGTGTACATGTCGAGGAACTGGAAGTTGTAGTACCGGTCGTCGATCGCCGGTACCGTCAGCACGACCGGTCCACGACGCAGGTCGAGCCACGCGATCGAGTAGAGGGTGTCGACGTTGGGTGCCACCACATCACGGCTGGCGGGAGTGGCGAGCTCAGGCGAGCTCACCAGCGTGTTGACGTTCCCGATGGCGCACAGTTGGTTGGCCCGGGTGCGGGCGGCGACGACCGGAGCGTAACCGTAGAGGTAGGCGTCGATGCCGGGCGTCGTTGTCGGTGCGGTGGCTTGGGCGCCTGACGGCACCGCGAGGCACCCGACGAGCGCTGCGATCACGGTCACCGGCATGGCTACCAGAAGGCGGTTACGCACGCGAATCTTTCTGATCGATTTGATCGAGGAATCGATGATCGGGATGGGATCCCGACCGCCCTCGCGGTCCACCTCGGTGGGGGTATGTCCCTCAACGGAGCCGGCGGCGTTCCCACCGGCCGGGCGGTCCAGTGCGACACCCTCCACGTACATGGCGGGCAGCAGACGGTCGAGGCGGGGCGGCAGTGTCCAGGCGTGTGTGCCGAGCAGCCCGAGTGCGGCAGGGACCAGCGTCATCCGGACGAGGAAGGCATCCAGGAGCACGCCGAGGGCCAGCGCGAAGGCGATCGGGCGGACCGTTGCCGTCCCGCTGACCACGAAGCTGGCAAAGACCCCGATCATGATCAGTGCGGCGGCCGCGACGACTCTGCCGGCGTGCCGTGCTCCCTCGTGTACCGCGTCCCTCGGCTCACGGCCGTGAATGACCGCCTCGTGGATCCGGGAGACGAGGAAGACCTGGTAGTCCATTGCCAGACCGAACAGCACGGCCATCACGATGATCGGCATGAAGCTCACCAGCGAGCCGGTGGCGCCGTCGCTGAGGATGCCGCCGAACCAGCCCCACTGGAACAGCGCCACCGTGACGCCGAGGGTCGCGCCGAGGGTGAGTAGGTAGCCGACCGCGGCGATGAGGGGCACCAGCAGGGAGCGGAAGACCATCGTCAACAGCACCATCGACAGGCCGACGACGACCAGGGCGAACGGCAGGATAGCGGTAAGCAGCCGGGCGGAGACGTCGACGCCGAGCGCGGTCGTCCCGCTGACCTGGATGGTTGCGCCGGTCGTGGCGGTGATGTCCGCGGCCTCGTGCCGGATCGTCTGCACTACGTCGGCGGTCGCCGGGTCGGCGGGTCCGGTCGTGGGGATCACCTGGACCAGCGCGTACCGGGCGTCGGCGGAAATCCGCGGCGGCGCTACCGACGCTACACCGGGAATGTCGCTGAGACCTTCGGCGACGGCCGTGGCGGCCGTGTCCGGCTGGCTGGACCTGGAGAGGTCGGCGAGCACGAGGACCGGACCGTTGAGCCCGGGTCCGAACTCGTCGGAGACCGTGTCGTAGATTTGGCGCGCCTGGTCGCTGTTCGGCAGGCTCCCGTTGTCGGGCAGCGCCAGTCGCATGCCCGTCACCGGCACCGCCAGGACGAGTAGCGCGCCGACCCCGGCCGCGAGGATGACGACGGGCCGGCGCAGCACGCCCCGCACCCAGCGCTCGGCGCCGGGGACCGCGCGGCCCTCGGCGACGGCCGCGGCCCGCCTGCTGTCCCGCCCGCCCGGGCGCGGCGCCAGCCGCCGCCCGGCCACCGACAGTAGGGCCGGCAGCAACGTGATCGCCACCAGCACCGCGAGGAGCACGGTCGCCGCCGAGGACACCCCCATCACGGTGAGGAACGGCACCTGCGCCACGGCCAGGCCAAGGAGGGCGATGATCACGGTCGACCCGGCGAACACCACCGACGAGCCCGCAGCGGCGGTGGCCCGGACGACGGCCTGCGCGACGTCCGCCCCTGCGGCCAGTTCGGCGCGGTGGCGGACGACCAGCAGCAGGGCGTAGTCGATACCGACCGCGAGCCCGAGCATGAGCGCGAGCGTCGGGGCGGTCGTGGAGATCGTGGTCAGGGTCGAGGCCACCCAGATACCGACCAGCCCGGCGGCGACGCCGACGAGCGCGGTGAGCAGGGGCAGCCCGGCGGCGACCACCGACCCGAGAGTGACCGCGAGGACGACGACCGCCAGCAGGAGGCCGATCACCTCCGCCGCGTGCGAGGCGGAACTCGGCCCGCCGGAGAGTGCGTTGCCGCCGAGGAACACGGTCAGCCCGGCCTGCTCGGCCGGGGCCATCGCGGCCCGGACATCGTCGCCTGTCGAGTCGGGCAGTTCGCCCTTGAGTACGTCGAACTGCACGATGGCCAGCCCGGATCGGCCGTCGGCGCTGACCGTGCCCGGGGCCTGCGGTGGCGCGACGGCCCTCACGTGGTCGATTCCGGACACCGCCGTCAGCGACCGCTGGACGGCGGCGGTGTAGGCCGGGTCGCTCACCGTCCCGCCGTCGGGTGCCTCCAGCAGGATCTGCAGCGAGGTCCCGCCTGCACCGGGGAACTCCTCCTGCAGCACGTTCAGGGCCGCCTGGGACTCCGAACTGGGGATGGTGAACTCGTCGGTCAGGGCGCTCCCGCGCGCCGCGAGGCCTCCCACGAGGGCCAGGAGCAGCAGCACCCAGCCTCCGATCACGATGAATCTCTGCCGGTGCGCGAACCTGCCTACGCGCTGCAACAACCGGGCCATCAGTTCGTCATCCCTTCCGCTGTCCGGCGGGCCGGATGCCCGCTCGCCGTCCAGTCGACCGGCATGAGCTGACGGTGCGCCTATCCGGACCCTGACGAGCCCCTGCCGGGAACCTGACGGTTGGCTGACGGCAGCGCTGTGGGTGCCGCGACCGGGAGCCGGACGGTGATCGTGGTGCCCTCGCCGACCACGGACCGGCCGGTGACCTCGCCGCCCTGCGCGGTCACCAGGGCTCGGACGATGGACAACCCCAGCCCGGAGCCGGATCCGTCCCGGGACCGGCCGGCGTCGACCCGGTAGAACCGGTCGAACACCCGGGCCAGGTCGTGCTCGGCGATGCCCGGTCCGTGGTCGACGACCTCGACAGCGACCTCGCTGCGGGCGGCGGGGCCGACGGCCAGTTCGACGGGCGTGCCGGCCGGGGTGTGCTGGACGGCGTTGCCGACGAGGTTGCGGAACACCTGCTCCAGCCGCGGTGCGTCGCCGAGCACGGTGACCGGTCCGGCCGCATGTAGGGTGATCGCCCGGTCCGGCTTGATCACGCGCGCGTCCTCGATGACGCCTTCCAGCAGGGGCAGCAGGGGGACCGGTTCAGCGGCGAGCGGCCGCCCGGCGTCCATCCGGGCGAGCAGTGCCAGATCCTCGACGAGCAGGCGCATCCGGCCCACCCCGGCCTCCATTCGGCCCATCGCCCGGTCCAGGTCGTCGCGGTCCTCCAGGCCGCCCTGCACGTATAGGTCGAGCCAGCCGCTGATGCCGGTGAGTGGAGTGCGCAGTTCGTGCGAGGCGTCGGCCACGAACGAGCGCAGGGCCTGCTCGGCGCGGCGCCGGGCTTCGAACGCCTCGGTCAGGGCTGCGGCCAGCCGGACCGTCTCGGTACCGGAGCCGTGGGCGAGATCGCCGAAGTCGTGGTCCCCGGCGCCTCCGGCGATCTGGTCGGCGGCCTCAGCCATCCGTTCCAGCGGGCGCAGGCCGCGACGCAGGCTCAACGCGGCCACCGACCCCAGCACGATCAACGCGGCGACGGCGAACCCGAACCCGGTCCGCCGCAGGCGGACGATCACCGCCACGTCGTCGGTCCTGTCGACGGCGACGACAAGGAACCCGAGCGGGATCGACGTGCCGTCGCCGGACTCCACGACCAGTCCCGTGGCCCGGGCACGGGCCACCAGGAACGTACGGCCCCCGGCGGTCAGGTCGGCGGGTTCCCCGATCGGCAGGTCGCGGGTAGCTGCGACGAGGTCGCCCGCCGGTGGTGGTGGGCCATCTTGGAGGCGGTC
Source organism: Micromonospora sp. ABR4_055 (assembly GCF_056160425.1). Lineage (NCBI taxonomy): Bacteria > Bacillati > Actinomycetota > Actinomycetes > Micromonosporales > Micromonosporaceae > Micromonospora > Micromonospora sp. ABR4_055. Next base: position 21,919 of record NZ_JBSWXD010000087.1, on the reverse strand, counting down.
GAAGGTGAACGCCGGCCGGCCGCTCGTGTCCAGACCGACCACGACCACGCCGGCGAAGGCGGGCAACGCGTCCGGCTCGATCACCACCCGGTCACGTCCGCTGAGGATCCCGCCGACGGAGGCGTTGATGTTCCACAGCCGCTCCTCGGCCCGCTCGGCGAGGTAGCGCTGCAGGAACAACGAGGTCAGGGCAGGACCGCCGACCAGCCCGACGAGCAGCAGGACGAGCAGATGGACCAGGAGCCGGCGACGGATCGACAGCGGCCGCACGGGCCGCCGCAGCCTCACCGGGGCTCCCTCACCGCGTACCCGAAACCACGCACGGTGTGGATCAGCGGCACGGACGCACCGTCATCGATCTTGCGGCGAAGATTGGCGACGAACCGCTCGACGACGTTGGCGTCCCCACCGAAGTCATACCCCCACACGTGCTGCAGGATCTGGCTCTTGGACAGCACCCGCCCCGCATTGTTGAGTAGAAAGACAAGCAGCCGGAACTCGGTCGGCGACAAGTGCACCGGCCGCCCCGCACGAGTAACCAGGTGAGCATCGAGGTCGACGGCCAGGTCGGCGAGCAGCAGCCGGTTGTCCTCGGACGGCACATCGGTGCCCGCCGTCCGTCGCACCAGCGCCTCCAGCCGGGCGACGACCTCGGCAACGCTGAACGGCTTGGTGACATAGTCGTCGGCGCCCAGCCGCAGCCCCTGGATCCGGTCCTCCACCTCCTGCCGCGCGGTCAGGAACAGCACCGGCGTGGTCTTGCCCCGGCCGCGCAGCAGCCGGACGGTCTCGAACCCATCCAGGCCAGGCATCATCACATCGAGCACGACAACATCGAACTCCTGGCCGGTCAGGCGCACCAACGCCGTAGCGGCGTCGGGCACGGCGTGCACCTCCCAGCCGGCGAACCGCAGGGTCGACTCGAGTAACTCGCGGATCTGCGCGTCGTCGTCGACGACCAGGACTCGTGGCACCGGCACCCGCACATCCTCCTCCACTACCGGCCCAAGGCGAAGCACACAGCTGAAGTGCGCAGGCACGCACGCATGCCGGCCCGCCCGGACGTCCGTGAACCTCCAAATCAGAGACTGCCGCAGGAGGACGCCTCGCCGCTATCCCGTTGCGTTCACGGAGCAATTGCGTCCGCGGTTGCTCATGGCTACTCAATCACCTCGGCCGAGCCGGCGAACACCGCATCCCTCCGGAGCATGGCGATGGCACCGTCCACGAACGTCACCATCTGGAGACACGCGGCGTTGGCGGCGTACGCCCTCGTGGTCAGCGGCCAGCACCCGCACCAGCTGCTCATCAAGTGCCGTCCAGTACCGCACGACAGCCACGAGACCACATCCGTAGAGACCCGCTGCCAGACGATCAACGGCCACGCCGCTACAACATCGCGCAACAGGTCGCCGGGCCCCGAGGTCGACCCAACAAACAGCTCAGACGGCTACATCGATGTACGCATCCTCGACCTCCAAACGGGTGGCGGACCGTTCGTACCGGCCCCCGCAGGGCAGGTCACAGTTGCCGGACACCGCAGCCCGGCGGTACGCCCGACCGGCAGCAGTTGAGGATGGGCGAATGGTTAGGCTCTGCACCCATGGCGCGCCACGAACTCAGGAAGTCAGCTGCGTCAAGTTCAGGTTTGCCGGCACCGTGGAAGCGGAACCAGACGTCGTCGTGACAACGGCTGCTGGTGACCGGGAAACCCTTGATCCCCGGTGCCGACGGAGGCGACGGCGATGAAGGTTCGGTCGGGGACTCGCGGTCGTTGACTGATCTGAGGTCCTCGTCGCCTAAGTCATGGCTCACGATCGGGAAGAGCTCGACGAACCCGAACCTCCCGCCGCCATAACGGACCATGAAGGCCTTGTGTAGCTCCGGGAGAATGACGTCCAGATGGGTCTCGACCTCGGAGATCTCCCTCTCGGTGACTGCCTACCCCTCGATGAGTGGGAAACCGTACTTGGCCAGCGAAGCGGCCGACTCCTGGCGCAGGGACTCGGCCAGCACGTCGAACCGCATGATGTCCATGCTGCTCAGCATATGTATCCGACGGCAGGTCGGCGGGGCGGGCGCACCGAATCGGCTGCACAGCTTGCCGCCCGGCTCTGCCGCCGACCAGCCTCTGGACGCAGACAGCGACAGAAGGGCGATGGAAGCTGCGAGTGAGTGGTCCCCGGCGCGGCCGAGCGATGGGTTCGAGGTGGTGTACGTTCCTCCCGCCCACGGGCGTGCAAGAACGTTGGAGTGGGGCAGGTGGCGGTGCGGTAGGTGCCCGCAGCGCGAGGAACGGCCTGGCCTGCGGCACGGTATGGTCCTACAGCATGTATCCGGACAATCGGCGCGTCGCGCTCGTCGCGGTGCTCGGCGGCTTCCTGCTGGGCTTCGTCGATTTCGTATGGATCAAGTTCATGCCCTGGTGGCCCCTTGCCGACCTGGGCAACTCGTCTGCGGTGTGGGCGGTCGCCGCGTTCTTCTTCGGGTACTGGGTCCGTACCGAATGGCTGCGGGCCGCTGCCGGTGCCGCCGCCGGACTGGTGATCGCCGTACCCGCCTACTACGTGGCGGCGGCGCTGGTCCAGGGCGACGACTGGTCGCTGCTGTGGGCGCCTACCTCTCTGCTCTGGATGGCCTTCGGGGTCCTCGCCGGAGTGGTCTTCGGCGTCGGCGGCATCTGGGCACGTGGCTCAGGCTGGCGGCAGACCATCGGTACGGCCCTGCCGGGCGCGGTGTGCTTCACCGAGGCGGCGTTGGAGGCGGCCCGAATCGGCGATCCGAGCTACGGCAGCGAGCGGATCCCGCATGTCGTGGTCCGAGCGGTGCTCGGCGTACTGGTGATCGTCCTGGCCGGTGGGACTACCCGTAACCGGCTCCTCAGCCTCGCCACGGCGCTGCCGTTGGCGCTGCTCGGCCTCGGAGCGTTCCTGGCGGCCGGCTTCCGCTGAACCAAAGGAACCTTCCCGTGCTTCGCCCGGAACCAGCATGCCTCTATCGCCGACTATCTATCTGCTGACGTTGGTGACGGAGGGACGTAGATGAAGCGACGGGCGATGTTGACGGGTGGGGCGGCGGTGGGCGTCGGAGCGCTGACCGGCGGACCGGTCGCGGCTGCGGCTGCGGCCGCGCCGCCGCGTGACACCAACAGACCCTTGCGGGTACGGATCGTAATGTTCGACGGTGTCGAGGAGCAGGACTTCATCGCCCCAAAGGAAGTGTTCTCGCTGGCCGGCTGGTACAGCGAACGGGAGATCGACGTCAACTACATGGTGCACGGTCGGCCACGCCTGGTCACCGCAGCGTTCGGCACCGAGGTACGGGTCAAGCATGGTTGGCAGCCCGAGACGGCCGACGTGATCATCGTTCCCGGTGGTGGTCGACCCGGCGAGCCCGGCATCTGGGCGGAGATCGAAAACGGGGCGCTGCCCAGCGCGCTGGCGGCGGCTCCCCGGCCGAGGCTCATCATGTCGTCGTTGTGCACCGGCGCGGTGCTCCTCGCCGTGGCCGGCCTGGTCGACGGCCGCCCCTGCACCACGCACACCGTCGCGAAGCAGCAGCTGACCTCGCGCGGCGGCATCGTCAAGAACGCCCGCGTGGTCGACGACGGCGACCTCGTCACCGCCGCCGGAATCACTTCCGGCCTGGACCTGGGGCTGCACCTGGTGAAGCGCCTGCTGGGTGCGGACGTCGCCATCCGGGTAGAGGAAGCCCTCGAATACCAGGCACGAGGCACCGTCTGGACCGATCCAGTCCGAACCTAGCCACAGCCATCGCTCGGCCGGCCGGGTGTCTACTCGTCGAGCAGTGCGGCCGTGTCGAGCGTGAACCGAAACGGTTGATCGGTGGTCAGCACGTCGCCCTTGGTCGCGGTCACGTGCTCGACGTAGTGCTCGTTGTCAAGCCGGAAGAGCCGGAGTGTCACTGCTGACGGACCCGGCAACTCGGGCTCAACCAGCAGATACCACGAGATTCGGGCGGCGGCGTACAACTGCATCTTGAGCAGTCGATCGGTGGCGGCGTTGCTCGGAGACGTGATCTCGCAGATCAGCACGACCTCGGTCGCATCGGTAACGGATCCTTCGCTGCTGGTGTCGGCGACGACAAGGTCTGGGATCACGATCCGATCGGTACGCAATCTGACGTTGATCGCCTCGTACGCCTTGAGACCGGCAGACCGGGCCGCCGGATACAGCGCGGACATCAGCAGGAACGAGAGCTGTCGATGACGCTTGCTCGGTGCCGGACTGATCCACAGACGACCGTCGACCAGCTCGGTCCGGTCAGGTGTCTGGCCCAGTGCGAAGTACTTCGCTTCGTCCCAGGTTCGGTTGAGATCAAGGACGTTCACGCGTCACCAGTGTCAGAAGGAGGACGAGCGTCCCCCACCCCAGGGATAGGGGTGGGGGACAGGGCGATCGGCGGTGGTCAGTGGGGGAGGGTGCCGGTCTGTAGGGCGGTGGTGAAGGTGCCCCACTGCCGGGTGGTGAAGGTCAAGGTGGGGCCGGTGCGGTCCTTGCTGTCGCGTACCTCGGCCTGTCCGGCGTGCCGACGGGCTTCGACGCACGCTCCGCCGTTGCCGGCGCTGCGGCTGGAGGTGAACCAGGGGGTGTCAGGCTTCATCGCAGATGCTCCTCGATCGGGACCGACTGCCCGCGGATCAGCCGGAAAATTCGACGGTACTCCGCCAACTCCTCTGGACGCTCCAGGTAACGAGCACCCATATGAGACTCGACGTAGGCGATGTCCGGGTCGTCCGGGTCGGCGAAGTCGAGCAAGATGAACTGGCCGGAGAACGCAGGGTGAGCGCCGACGGACCAGGGCAGGACGCGGACCTCCACCCGTACCCGTCGGCCCAGGCTGGCCAGGTGGGCGCGCTGTTCGGCCATCACCGCAGGGCCGCCGACCTCGCGGACGAGCGCACCGGCCCCGAGAATCGCGACGATCCGGGCCGGCTGCTCGCGGTCGTAGTAGGAAATCTGCCGGTCCAGCCGCAGCGATACCAGCCGCTCGATCTTTTCCTGCGGCGCATCCGGATAGGTGGCGCGGAACACCGCGCGCATGTAATCCGGCGTCTGCAGCAGACCGTGGATCACCTCGGGGTCATAGACCCCGATCTCGGTGGCGGCGGCTTCGAGGCCGACGTACAGGCGGAACCAGTCCGGTACGGCGTCGCCGTGCGACTCCCACCAGCCGTGCTCGTCGCTTGCCCCGGCGAGCCGGGTCAACGCGTCCGTCGTCTCCGGGTCGGCACCGTAGAACCAGCAGAGACCGCGAACGGTGTTCATCTTGACCGGGAACTTACCGTTCTCGATGCGCCACAACGTCGTACGCGAACAGACCTTCGCCCGCTCCACCTCCTGCTCGGTGCGGGACGACTCCTCCCGCAGTCGGCGCAGCCGTCGCCCCAGCTGACGGCGCACCACAGTCGGTCCGGTGACCGGCATCGCTTCACCTTCCTCTCATCCGACACACCCACCACCCGCGCCAATGTTTCAGAAAGCAACCGCTGGCCGGGCTGGTCGCCGAAATCGCCACATCACAGTGGAGACAAGCCAGCGTCCACGATTGAGTCTGCCGTACGCCGGCTGGAAATGTGGTCCGCCACAAGGGTGAATTCACGAAATCCGGTATCTCGTGACGGAGGTTTGCGAACATGAGTGAGCGCACCGCCAGCGGTGGACACGTACCGCCGACCGGCATGTCCCGCGTCGACCGCGCGGGTCGGTCCGAGTTTTCCCTCGACGGGCTGTTGACCTGTGCCGGCTGCGACCGTCGGCTGGTCTGCCTGCAGACGTTGAGCGGCCGGGCGTACGGCGCACCGTGCGGCTGCCGGCCCGGCCCGGTCAACGCCGAAAGGCTCGAACGCCTCGTGCTCGACGCCGTCGTCGCGCACGGACGCGGCATGCTGATCCAGATCGAGGACGCCGCCGACCCGGGCAGCCTGATGCGCCGATTCCTGGCCGAGGTCCACGTCGGCAACACCATCGACGAGTTGGAATTCAGCTGGATCTACTGACCTGTACTGACCGGTGTGCTCATCAGAGCCAGCGGGGCGCGGGGACCGGTGCGGGCGTCACGTGGGTCAGGGCCGGCGGTGGACGGCGAGGAACGTGACTGCGGTGAGTACGGCCGCCGCGCCCAGGTAGACGCCGGACTCGGCGACCTGCAACTGCCAGTACGTCCACGAGCTGGCCTCGCGCACCACGCGTGCACCGCCCAGTTGGACGATGCCCAGCACCGGCACGCTGAGCGCCATCGCGACGTGCGTGTTGCGGGTCACCGCACCCAGCGCCGCGCCGAGGGCGAGCGCGAACAGCACCCGGGCGAGCGGGACCAGATCGTGTGACTCGTAGGCGAACCAGCGCATCGGGTCGCCGTCGGTCGTCGGCAACCCCCAGGTGACGATGGCGGTCACCACGGCGGCGGCGGCCAGCGCCCCGGCCGCCGCGACCGCCAGCCGGGCGGCCAGCCAGTGGCCGCGCGGCCGGCTCTGCGTCCAGGCCAGCCGGTGGGTGCCCTGCTCCAGGTCGCGGGCCACCAACGGCACGCCCCAGAACATGCAGACCCCGATGGTCAGGTAGCCGGCGAACAGCTGGGTGATGGTGACGAATTCGGCATCGACGTGGGCGGCCGCCGTCAACCCGCCGTAAAGGCAGATCAGGATCGCGGCGGCGATGAACGGGAACCGCTGCTGACGCCAGGCGAGCCAGATCATCGGGTCTCCTTCCCGGCCGGCCGACCGGCCGCGACGAGTGCGGGTGCGGGCAGGCAGACGGCGTCCGGGTTGCGCAGGTACGCCAGCACCAGCTCCTCCAGGCCGGGCACCTGCCCGTCGTCGTGGCTGGCCGGCTCTCCGCGTACTGCGGCCGAGGCCTGCCGGACCAGCGCGGTGGTCTGCCGGGCCGTGACGCTCAGGTGTACGGGCGGCTGGTCCGCCGCCCGCAGCCGCTGCGCCAGCTCGGCCGGCCCGGTCAGCACCCGGTGCGCCTCGGTCAGCTCGTCGAATCCGCCGGCCACCTGCAGCCGGCCACGGTTGAGCAGCAGCAGGTAGTCGCAGGTGTCGACCAGGTCGGCCAGGATGTGCGAGGAGAGCACCACGGTGGCGCCGGTGTCGGCGACGGCGGCCATCAGCGCACCCATCACCTCGGTACGGGCCAACGGGTCCAGGTCTGCGAGCGGCTCGTCGAGCAGCAGCAGTTCGGCGCGTTTGCCCAGGGCGAGGGCCAACGCGACCAGGGTGCGTTGCCCACCGGAGAGGGTGCGGACCCGCTGCCGCAGCGGGATGCCGTAGTCGTCGAGCCGGGCCCGCGCCCCGCCGGTGTCGAAGGCCGGGTTGGCGGCCCGGCCGAAGTGGAGCATCTCCGCCACGGTGAACCCGGCGAACAGCGGCTTGTCCTGGGCGACGAACGCGACCCGGGCCAGGTCGTGGCCGTGCCCGGTGAGTGGCCGTCCGCCGACCCGGACCTGCCCGGCGCTGGGGGTGAGCAGGCCGACCGCCAGGTGCAGCAGGGTGGTCTTGCCGGCACCGTTCGGGCCGACGAGCGCGGTGACCGTGCCGGCCGGTACGGCGAGCGTGCAGTCGCGCAGCGCCCAGCTGCGGCCGTACCGTTTGCCAAGGCCGGTGGTCTGCAACGTGGTCATCCGGTCCGTCCCGGCTGGTCGTCCGCCGCTCGGGGCGAGGCGTTCTCGGCCAGTTCGGCCGCGAGGACGGCGCGCAGGTCGTCGTCGTCCAGGCCGGCGGCGCGGGCGGTGGCGACCCAGGCCGCGAGCTGGGTGCGGATCGCCGGGTCCCAGGCCGCGCGGCGGGCCGACAGCGACGCCAGTATGAAGGTGCCGACGCCGGGCCGGGACTGCACCACGCCGTCGCGTTCCAGTTCGCGGTACGCCTTGTGCACCGTGTTCTGGTTGATCCCGAGTGCGGCGACGACCTCCCGGGCGGTCGGCAGCCGGTCGCCCTCCTGCAGCCAGCCGAGCCGCACCGCCTGGCGTACCTGCTGCACCAACTGCAGGTACGGGGTGACGCCGGACCGGCGGTCCAGCCTGAAATCGATCACACCGACTCCTATTCTGCTAGGCTGCTAGCAGAATAGCACTATGCCTGGTCGGGGTCGGGTGCGCCGGACGGCCAGGGATCGTGAGCGGCTACCAGACCGGGAACAGGTCGGGACCGCCGCCCTTGGCGGAGCGGACCAGCGGGGTGGTGAAGTCCGGTACGTACAGGAAGCAGCGGACCCGCAGGTCGCCTGCCCACACCGAAGGGTTCCCCGTCCGGAACCAGAACGTGGCCACCCGGTAGGGCAGGTCCTCGTCGACCGGCAGGTCCGCGTAGTCGGCGATCATCAGCAGGCAGCGCTCCTGAATCGCCTCGTCCCCGGGCCAGCTGCCGGGCAGGGTGCCGCCGTCGAAGACGCCGACGAACTCGCCGTGGTGCGGCCGGGCGCAGTCGACCGGCTCCAGCGCTTCGAGGTGGTCGTCGCCCCACCGCACGTCGTGGCAGCCCAGCCGCAGCGCGCCACCGTCGGCCAGCGTGCCGCGCAGACTTCCGGTCCGGGGCAGCACCTTGTCCCGGAACACACTGCTGATCTCGGTGAGGTCGCAGCGGAACCAGCGGGCCCCGGCGCTCCAGGCCGCCTGCGGCGGCACCAGCACGGTCATGTCGAGCAGGCCGTGCTGCCAGATGTCGCCGAGGAACTCGGCGGCCCGGGCATCGCACTCGACGCGGGCCGTCTCGCGGGCCGGGACATTGCCCACCGGGGCGGTCGTCCGTTGCGCGTCGGCACCGGTGAAGGTGCCGACGTGGACTGTCTCGACCAGGTGCAGTTCGTCGCAGTCGACCGGACGGTAGTACCTGCCGCTGCCCGAGGCAGCCTCGGCGCGGTGGCAGGTGCCGGCCTGCGGGACGAAGGTGGTCGGCTCGTCGAACCCGGCCCAACCGTCGGTGAGGGTGCCGTCGGTCCCCGGCGGCGGTGCCGCACAGCCGGCCGTAACGGCCAGCGACGCGGCGGCCAGCAGCGCGACCATCCTGGTCCGTAGCGGCTGCAAGATCATGAGAATCTGCCGATTCACTGGTACTGGATGGGCAGGGCGCCGGGGCCGCCGTCGCGCACCGAGCCGGTCAACAGCGGGTCGGCCCGCCAGGCGAAGCAGCGGATCGTCCTGTCGCCCTCCGCCCAGTCCAGGACGTCGGAGTAGGTGTAGATGGTGCCCACCCGGTACTGCAGGTCGCCGTTGTTCGGCACCTTCGCGTAGTCGGCCACCACCTTGCGGCACCGGGTGTGAACCCGATCGTCGTTCAACTCCACCTCGTCGTACCCCAGTTTGTCCTCCACGTACGTGCCGGCGAACTCGGCCTGGTGCGGGGTGTCGCAGTCCAGCGGCTCGGTCAGCGGCTCGTCGTCGACACCGACCGCCGCCGAGTCGTAGCACGTCAGAAGCAGCGGATGGCCGGGAGCGTGCAGCGCACCCTTGATGGTGCCGTACCAGTCGACCAGTGGGCCGCCAGGACTGTCCACGACCCCTACGTCGCAGCCGAACCAGCGGGCCCCGCCGGTCCAGGCGGCGTCGGACGGCGACACGACCGTCATCTGCAGCCGGGCGGTTTGCCAGGGACCGCCAAGGAACTCGTTCACCCTTCGGTCACACTCGGCCCGGGCGGCCCGCCGGGCCGGAATCAGACCGTCCGCCGCGCCGTCCTCGTCGAACGGCACCGCCGGCTCGTCGCCGAGCGTTCCGACGTGCACGGTCTCCACCAGGTGGTACCGGACGCAGCCAACTGGTCGATAGCTCTCCCAGTCAATGAAGCGCCGACTAGCGTTATAGCAGCTGCCGGCCTCGGGTGCGAAGTGGACGGGTTCGTCGAACGCGGCCCAGCCGTTGACCAGATCCCCGTCCACGCCCGGCGACAGCGGCACACAGCCGGCCATCGTGGTCAGTGACGCGGCGGTCAGCAGCGCTGCCAGCCTCGCCCGGACACCCCACCGTCGCGCCATGATCCTGCCGCCTCCCCGTTGTCCACTCAAGCCGACGAGGCTACGACACCGGGTCGACCGCCGACCGGCCGGGCCCCGGAGCACTGTCTAGCACGGTCAGTGGTCCCGATGGGTGGCCAGGTCGGCGAGCTGGGCGAGCGCCGTACCCGCGCCGGCTTCGGGCCGGGCCGTCGCCAGCCGGTCGAGCGCCGCCGCCCGGTGCCGGTCCGCCTCCCGCCTCGCCCAGTCCCGGCCGCCGGCCTGCTCGACGAGCAGCGCGGCCCGGGCCACCTGCCCGTCGGTGAACCCGCCCGGTATCGCGTACAGCAGGGTCAGCTCGGCGCCGGCCGGCGTGCCGCTGCCCATCGCGAACACCACCGGCAGCGACTTCTTGCGCTGCCGCAGGTCGGCGCCGACCGGTTTGCGGGTCACCGCCGGGTCGCCCCAGATGCCAAGCAGATCGTCGACCAGCTGGAACGCCATCCCCAGGTGGTGGCCGTACCCCTTCAGCCCGTCGATCCGGTCCGGGGCGGCGCCGCCGCTGATCGCGCCGACCGCGCAGGCGGCGCCAATCAGCGACGCCGTCTTGCCGGCCGCCATCGCCAGGCAGGCGTCCAACCCCACGGCGGTACGTGACTCGAACGCCACGTCGGCGCTCTGCCCGGCCACCAGATCCAGCAGCACCTGGCACAGCTCGGCGGCGGCTGGGGCGGCCTGCCCGCGTACCGTGTCGAAGGCCAGCGCGAGCAGCGCGTCACCGGCCAGGATGGCCTGCGCGTCGCCGAACGCGGCCCCGGCGGTGGGCCGGCCACGCCGGGTCCGGTCGCCGTCCATCACGTCGTCGTGCAGCAGGGTGAAGTTGTGCACCAGCTCCACCGCGACCGCCGCCGGCGCCGCCCGGTCCGCCGGGGCACCGACCGCCTCGGCGCAGGCCAGTGCCAGGCCGCCGCGCAGCCCCTTGCCCCAGCCGGCTTCGGCCGGGCTGCCGTCGGCGGCGTACCAGCCGAAGTGGTAGCCGGCGACGGTGTGGATCGGGTCGGCGAGCCGGTCGACGGCGCGGCGCAGCTGCGGCTCGATCAACGTCCGCGCCGCCGCCAGTCGCGCCCAGGCGTCGCGTTGTGCGGTGGTCGTGGCGGTCAACCCTGGCTCCCGAGCAACGTGGCCTCCAGATACTCCTGTGGCGCCGGTTCGGTGGTCGCCGGCGTCGGCTGGTAGCGCTTTGTCCGGCTGGACCAGTCGACGTTGCCGCGCATCCAGCTGCGCATCCCGGCCAGGTACGGCTCCAGCACCGCCGGCCGGCCGGGGAAGGTCCGCCGCAGCTGCGCCTGCGCGGTCAGGTACAGGTCGGTCTCGGCGTCGATCGCCCGGGTCACCCGGTCGACCGCCGCGTCGCGGTCTAGCCCATGGTGGTAGCCGACGATGTACGCCAGGTTGTGTACCTCGCCGAGAGCGCGTTCCTTGTCCAGCGAGTAGATGTCGTTGGTCCAGCAGACCACGTTGCAGGCGGCGTCGAGCGCGGTGCGAAACGGCGCGCTGTCGTACACCTCGTCGGGCATGTCGATTCGTTCGACGACGTCGATGAAGTCCATGCAGACGTAGATCGCCCCGGTGTGCCGGCGTTTCTCGATGTAGGTGGCCTCGTCCGGCACGGTGCCGGACAGCCGGTTGCCGGCCTCCCAGGTGGCGGCGGTGGTCAGGCACTGCTCCAGGTGCCGTACGAACAGTTGCCGCCAGCGGGCGGTGGCGTCCGGCGCGGTACGCCGCCACAGGTCGGCCAGCGACGACACCGCCCGGGGCAGGTCCCGGCGCCGCGCGTCGGCGGCGCCGAAGTCGTCGGCGGACAGCACCCGCCGCATCGCGGCCATCACCTCGGCGAGGTGCTGCGGGCTGCGTCCGTCGGCACCGTCGTCCAACTGGTCGTCGACCAGGAACAGCCAGGCGAACCAGTCGGCCATCAGCTCGGCATGCGCCGCGTCGGCGGTCGGGTAGACCATCGACGCGAACCAGCCGAAGTCGGCGTGGTCGAATCGGGCGCGGGCCTGCTCACGCAGCACCAGTCCGGTATCGCGTACCCAACTGGTCAGGTGCGCGCGGGCCTGTTCGACGTGCGGGTTGAGCTGGTAGGGGAAGCGGTCGAGGGTCTGCTGGACCGGGTCGAGGCTCAGGTGGCTGGCCGTGTCGTCCGTGAAGGTCACCGGTACTCCAGGTTGAGGTGGACCCCGCCCTTGGGGTGCAGGGTGATCAGCGCCTCCGGCCGCACCTCGGGTGCGTCCGGTGGCAGTACGAGCCGGTGCCGACGGGCCACCGAGGCCAGCACCAGGACCAGCTCGGACAGCGCGAAGTGTTTGCCGATGCAGATCCGGTGGCCGCTGCCGAACGGCACGTAGACGTGCTTCGGGCGCCGCGCCACCTGCTCCGGGGTGAACCGCTCCGGGTCGAAGCGTTCCGGGTCGTCCCAGAAGTCGGGGTGCCGGTGCAGCAGGTAGCTGTTGATCAGCATGTTGGTGCCGGCCGGCACCCGGTAACCGTCGATCACGTCGGCCGAGCTGGCCCGGCGCATGAACTGGTACGCCGGTGAGTAGATGCGCAGCGTCTCGTCGGCGACCATCCGGGTGTACGGCAGCCGGGGCAGGTCCTCGAAGGTCGGCGTCCGGCCGGCGAGCACCGAGTCGACCTCGGCGTGCAGCTTCGCCTCCACCCTTGGGTGCCGGGCGAGCAGGTAGAACGCCCAGGACAGGGTGTTCGTGGTGGTCTCGTAGGCGCCGATGCAGATGTTGAGCACCTCGTGGTGCAGCTGTTCCAGGTCCATCCGCTGGCCGTCGGTCTCGTCGACGGTGTGCAGCAGCAGGGTGAGCAGGTCGGTCTCCTCGCCGGTGGGCACCTCCTCGTGCAGCCGGCGGTTGATGAACGTTGACACGAAGGTGTCCATGTCGGCGATCGCGGCCCGCAGCCGGCGGTGCCGGGGGGTCGGCACGCTCAGCGGCGGGAACGGGAATCGGAAGAACGCGCCGAGGATCGCGTTGGCCTCGCCGAATGCCCGTTCGAAGGCCTGCGCGATGTCGCCGACCTGCGCGCTGAACAGCGACCGGTTGACGATTCGTAGGGCGAGTTGGCCGATCTCGTCGGTGACGTCGAGGGTGCCGCCCCGGCCGTAATTCTGCTCCCACCGGACGAGCATTTGTTCGGCTTCGTCGGTCATGTTTCGGGTGAAAGAGCTGACCGTACGGGGTGTGAAGTGCGGTGCCATCATCCGCCGTTGCCGTCGCCACAGATCCATGTCCGGGTTGGCGATGAGCCCTTTGCGCAGCACCGGCCGGACGACCTTGAACAGGACGGCGTTCTTGTCGTACTTCTCGCCCTCGTCGACCAGCACATGCCGGATGTAGTCGGGATGGTTGACCAGCACCATTGGGATACCCAGGGGCCGGAACCGGAAAATGTCGCCGTAGCGGTCGACGCCCCGGCCGAGGAAGGCGAGCTGGTCGCGTTTGAAGGCCAAGGTGCCGCCGACGCCGCTGCCCGGCGTGACGGTGGGTATCTCCCGGGTGCCGCCCGGGGCTCGGCTGCGTACCTGCGGGGACATGCTCTTCTCACTTTCCACGGGTCGACGCGGTGGACCGGTCAGCGATGGTGCAGGTCAGCGACGGTGCAGTCGGAGCCACATGCCGCCCGCCGGGTGCAGCGTGACCAGCGGTGCGAAACCGACCGGCGGCGCGCCCTCGGGCAGGCTGACCGCGAACGTCTGGGCGAGCATCACGGTGATCAGGTGCAGCTCGGTACGGGCGAAGTGTTTGCCGATGCAGTGCCGCGGGCCGCTGCCGAACGGCTGGTAGACGTGCCGGGGCCGGGCGGCGACCGCTGCCGGGGTGAAGCGGTCGGGGTCGAAGCGGTCCGGGTCGGGCCAGAAGTCCGGGTACCGGTGCAGCAGGAGCAGGTTCATCAGCACCTCGGTGCCCTGCGGGATGCGGTAGCCGCCGACCACATCGTCGGTCGCCGCCCGCCGCATCGTCTGCCAGGCGGGGGTGAACAGCCGCAGCGTCTCGTCGATGACCATCCGGGTGTACGGCAGCCGGGGCAGGTCGTCGAAGGTCGGCACCCGCCCGTCGAGGGCGGTGTCGACCTCGTCGTGCACCCGTTGCTGCACCTGCGGGTGGCGGGCCAACTGGTAGTACACCCAGGAGATCGAGTTGCTGGTGGTCTCGTACCCGGCGATGATCATCGCCAGGATCTCGTTGGAGAGCTGGTCCGGGGTGAGCCTGGTGCCGGTGACCGGGTCCACCGCGTGCCGTAGCAGGCTGAACAGGTCCCGGTGGTCGCTGTCGCGCTCGTGCTGGCGGGTGTCGATCAGGTAGCGGACGAAGCCGTCCAGCTTCCGGGTCAGTGCACGGATCCGGTTGCGGGACGGGGTGCGCCAGCTCAGCGGCGGGAAGGGGAACCGGAGGAAGTCGCCGAGCCGGCGGTTGACTTCCAGGAAGTCGCGTTCGAACTGGTGGCTGCGCTCGTCGGGCTCGACGCCGAACAGCGACCGCAGGACGATCTTCAGCGCCAGGTCGGTGAGCGGTCCGACGACGTCGACCGGCGCACCGGAGGCAGCCTCCGGCGCCCATCGGTGGATCATGTCCGCGGTCAGGCCGGTCATGTTCGGGGCGAAGCGGGCGACGCTGGCGTGGTTGAACGTCGGCTGCATCAGCCGGCGGTTACGTTGCCAGGTCTCGTCGCCCCGGTTGCCGATCAGTCCTTCCCGGAGGATCGCCCGGACCGTACGCCAGAGAAAGCTTTCCTTGTCGTAGTTGGCGTGTTTGTCGACCAGGACATGGTGGATGTGCTCCGGGTTGGTCAGTACCACCATCGGTATACCACCGAGACGTATCCTGAAGATGTCACCGTGGTTACGGACCGCGTCCTGCAGGAATGCAAGCTGATCCCGGCGCATAGCCCGCATCCCGACGAGATTTTCCCGCAGGCTGAGCCGTGGAACTGGCCTGGATCTGCTGCGGGCAGCCGGATCTGCGTCGACGCGACGCGGGTCGGTCATGGCGGCCACCTTACCGAAGGTGCTGTCGTGGCTACAATCGGAAATTTTGCATTGCCGGTGGTGGATCTTGGAGCTATTCGAGCCACCACCGGCGCCGTTGCGTATGTCGGTAAATGGCAGTCAATAACGCATTCGCGCGGATTGTTGGGCCGGCGTACCCGCCTGCGACGCCCGGTCGCGGGCCCGGTGCCGACCGCCCCGCCGACCGCCCCGGCTACCCGCCCGCCGACCGCCGGGTCGGCCGTCCATCGGCGGGTCGGCCGTCGGGTCCGCCGTCGGGCGGGCGATCGTCGTGGCGGGTGTGGAACGCTTGCTCACGTTCGTAGACTGGCGCGGTGACCGCACCAGCGCCGCTCATCGCGCCCAGCATCCTGGCCGCCGACTTCTCCCGTCTGGCCGACGAGGCCCGCGCGGTCGAGGGGACGGCGGACTGGCTGCACGTCGACGTGATGGACAACCACTTCGTGCCGAACCTGACCATCGGGTTGCCGGTGGTGCAGAGCCTGCTGCCGGCCACCTCACTACCGTTCGACGTGCACCTGATGATCACCGACCCGCGCCGCTGGGCACCGGGCTACGCCGACGCCGGCGCGTACAACGTCACCTTCCACGCCGAGGCGTGCGACGACCCGGTGGCGCTGGCCAAGGAGCTGCGGTCGGCCGGGGCCAAGGCCGGCCTGGCGGTCGACCGGGACACCCCGGTGGAGGACTACCTGGAGCTGCTACCCAGCTTCGACACCCTGCTGGTCATGACGATCAAGGCCGGGTTCGGCGGCCAGCGGTTCATCCCCGAGATGCTGGAGAAGGTCCGCGCCGCCCGCCGGCACGCCGCCAGCGGCCATCTTGAGCTGCGGATTGAGGTCGACGGCGGGATCGCCGCGGACACCATCGAGCAGGCCGCCGCGGCCGGCGCGGACGCGTTCGTCGCCGGCACCGCCGTGTACGGCGCCGAGGACCCCGCCGAGGCGGTCCGCAGACTGCGGCAGATCGCCGAGCGGACCGCGCCACGGTGGTGAGCCCGGAAGGGGCCGAGTCCCGGCCGGACCTGATCCTTGTCGTCGACGACGATGTCGACATCGCCCGGTTCGTCGAGGTCAACCTGCGGTTGCACGGCTTCGACGTGATGCTCGCCCATGATGGTCAGGAGGCTCTGGAGATCATCGAACGGCACCGCCCGGACCTGGCCGTGGTCGATCTGATGATGCCCCGTATCGGCGGGTTGGACCTGACCCGGCGGCTGCGGGCCGACCCGATGACCGCCGCATTGCCGATCATCATGCTGACCGCCAAGGGGATGACCGTCGACAAGGTCGTCGGGCTGACCGCCGGCGCCGACGACTACCTGGTCAAGCCCTTCGACACCTCGGAGCTGATCGCCCGGGTCAGCTCCACGCTGCGGCGCAACCGCGAGTACCGCGAGGTGTCCCCGCTGACCGGGCTGCCTGGCAACACCCGGGTCAGCCGGGAGATCACCGACCGGGTCCGCAGCGGCGCCGACTACGCCGTCGGCTACGTCGACATCGACCGGTTCAAGAGCGTCAACGACGTGTACGGCTTCGCCCGCGGCGACGAGTTCATCTCCGCGTTGGCCCGCTGCATGCACCGGGCGGTGGTGTCGATCGGGTTGCCGCCGGCGTTCCTCGGCCACATCGGCGGCGACGACTTCGTGGTGGTCTGCGCGCCCGAACAGGTGCGGCCGATCATCGAGCAGGCGATCCTCGACTTCGAGAAGGCCGCCGACGAGCTGTACGACCCGTCCGACGCCCGGCGCGGCTACGTGGAGGTCAAGGACCGGCGCGGCAAACTGCAGAAGGCTGCCCTGGTCACCCTCTCGGTCGGGGTGGCGGTGTCGGCGGGCAGCCGCCGGTTCAGCGACCCCCGCGAGATCATTACGGTGGCCAACGAGATGAAGTCGGTTGCCAAGAGCCAACCCGGCTCGTACATCGCGGTCGACCGCCGGCTGTCCACCAACTGACCTGCCAGAACAGGCCGACGACCGACCTTCTGTCGGGTATCCGACAGCTGTGAGGTCGGTCGCGTCTCTGGCGATGATCCCCGTGCACTGTGTAACACTCGGAGAAGCACCCACCACGCGCTGGCGGGACTCGGTGAAATTCCGAACCGGCGGTGATCCACGGCGCGAGCCGTGGCCAGCCCGCGACCCGGTCGTAGTCGCAGACGACGCCCGGTGGATCCGGTGAGACTCCGGAGCCGACGGTTGGGCCAGACCGTGCCGACGTGGCACGGACCGGCCCAGACAGTCCGGATGGGAGACAGCGCGCGGAACGGACGCTCAGGTGTGGCGTGCCGACTGGCACCGCCGTACCCGTGCAGCGCCCCGGGGCCGGTCCGTCGTGGCCGGGCGCCGAGGCGTTCCGCCGCCGCCATGCTGTCGCCGGCCACCCCCACCGGGCCCGGCACCTCCCGCCCGCCGCGCACCCCGGCAGGCGAGGAGAAGAGAAACGGCCATGGCGATCCTCTCCGAAGACGAGGCGATGCGGCGCGCCATCGACCTCGCGGTCCGTGGCCTCGGCTCGGTCAGCCCCAACCCCATCGTCGGCTGCGTCCTGCTGGACACCGCCGGCCACGTCGTCGGCGAAGGCTTCCACGCCTACGCCGGCGGGGCGCACGCCGAGATCGCCGCCCTCGCCCAGGCCGGCGACCGGGCCCGTGGCGGCACCGCCGTCGTCACCCTCGAACCGTGCAACCACGTCGGACGCACCGGACCCTGCTCCACCGCCCTGGTCGACGCCGGGCTCGCCCGCGTCGTGCTGGCCGTACCCGACCCCAACCCGATCGCCGCCGGTGGCACCGAGACGCTGCGCGCCGCCGGCATCGACGTCGAGGTCGGGCTGCGCGCCGCCGAGGCCGAGAACGCCAACATCGCCTGGCTGACCGCCGTCCGTCGGCGCCGCCCCTACATCACCTGGAAGTACGCCGCCACGCTCGACGGCCGCTCCGCCGCCGCCGACGGCACCAGCATGTGGATCACCTCGGAGGCGGCCCGCGCCGACGTCCACACGCTGCGCGGCACCGCCGACGCGATCATCGCCGGCGTCGGCACCGTACTCGCCGACGACCCTCGGCTCACCGTCCGGACCCCGGGCACCGGCGGACCCGCCGTCCGGCAGCCGCTCCGGGTGATCGTGGACAGCTCCGGGCGTACCCCGGCCGACGCCCGGGTCCGGGACGCTGCCGCCGGCACCTGGATCGCCACCACCGCGGACGTCGGCGCCGACCACCGCGGCCGGGTCGACCTCACCGCCCTGCTGACCGCCCTCTACGACCGGGGCATCCGCTCCGCGCTGCTGGAAGGCGGCCCGGTGCTCGCCGGAGCGTTCCTGCGCGCCGGCCTGGTCGACCGGGTGGTCGGCTACCTCGCCCTGAGGCTGCTCGGCGCCGGCCCCGCCGCGCTCGGCGACGCCGGAGTGCACACCATCGCCGACGCCATCGACCTGACCATCGTCGACGTCACCCAGGTCGGCCCCGACCTGCGGATCACCGCCGTACCCCGGCAGAAAGAGGGCTGAGTCGATGTTCACCGGCATCATTGAGGAGCTGGGCGAGGCCGGCCCGCTCGACTGGCACGGCGACAGCGGCGTGCTCACCGTCCACGGCCCACTGGTCGCCGCCGACGCCCGGCACGGCGATTCCATCGCGGTCAACGGCGTCTGCCTCACCGTCGTCTCCGTCGACGGGCAACGGTTCGTCGTCGACGTGATGAAGGAGACCTTCGACCGTAGCTCACTGGGGACACTGCGGCCCGGTGACCCGGTCAACCTGGAACGCGCCGCCACCCTCGCCACCCGCCTCGGTGGACACCTGGTGCAGGGCCACGTCGACGGGGTCGCCACCGTCGTCGGGCGCACCCCCGGCGACCGCTGGGAGCAGGTCCGGTTCAGCCTGCCCACCGGCCTGCACCGGTACGTCGTGGAGAAAGGTTCAATCGCGGTCGACGGCGTCTCGTTGACCGTCATGGAGGTGTCCGACGGCGACACCACGGCGGCGGTCACGGCCGCGACCGGGTCCGGCACGGCCGGCTGGTTCGGCGTCGGGCTGATTCCCACCACTGTGCAACTCACCACCCTCGGCCGGAAACCGGTCGGGGCCCTGGTCAACCTGGAGGTCGACGTGATCGCGAAGTACGTGGCGAAGCAACTGGACGGGGCACGGTCCGTCGGCGGAGTCCGCCCGTGACCGCCGCCGGGTTCGGCACCGTCGAACAGGCCCTCGACGACCTGGCCGCCGGCCGGGCCGTGGTGGTCGTCGACGACGCCGACCGGGAGAACGAAGGCGACCTGATCTTCGCCGCCGAACACGCCACCGCCGAACTCGTCGCGTTCATGGTGCGCCACACCTCCGGCTACATCTGCGCGCCGTTGCCCGAGGCCGAGTGCGACCGGCTCGACCTGCCGCCGATGTACCACACCAACCAGGACCGGCGGGGCACCGCGTACACCGTCACCGTCGACGCCCGCGACTGCGTCAGCACCGGCATCTCCGCCGTTGACCGGGCACACACCCTGCGGCTGCTCGCCGACCCCGCCGCCGGCCCGACCGACCTGTCCCGGCCCGGCCACGTCGTGCCGCTGCGCGCCCGCGCCGGCGGTGTCCTGCACCGGCCCGGTCACACCGAGGCCGCCGTGGACCTGGCCCGGCTCGCCGGGTTGCGCCCCGCCGGGGTGCTCTGCGAACTGGTCAACGACGACGGCACCATGATGCGCCTGCCCGACCTGGAGAAGTTCTCCGCCGACCACGGGCTCACCCTGATCACCATCGCCGACCTTATCGCCCACCGGCGGCGGAACGAGACCCACGTCGAGCGGGTCGCGCAGGCCCGGCTGCCGATGCCGTACGGGGTGTTCCGCGCCGTCGGCTACCGGGTCGCCCACGACCCGGCCGAACACATCGCCCTGGTCCACGGTGACCTCGACGACGGTCGTGACGTGCTGGTCCGGGTGCACTCCGAGTGCCTCACCGGGGACGTTTTCGGCTCGCTGCGCTGCGACTGCGGCCCGCAGCTGGACGCCGCCCTGGCCCGGGTCGTCGCCGAGGGCCGCGGCGTGGTGCTCTACCTGCGCGGCCACGAGGGCCGGGGCATCGGTCTGGCCCACAAGCTGCGCGCCTACCAGTTGCAGGACCAGGGACGGGACACTGTCGACGCCAACCTGGAACTCGGCCTGCCCGCCGACGCCCGCGACTACGGCACCGGTGCGCAGATCCTGCACGACCTCGGGGTCCGATCGATCCGGCTGCTCACCAACAACCCGGACAAGGTGTCCGGGCTGACCGGGTACGGCCTGAACGTCGTCGGGCGGGAACCGTTGACCGTCCATCCGCATCCGGAGAACGTGCGCTACCTGCGTACCAAACGGGACCGGATGGGCCACCTGCTCGACGGACTCGATCAGCCGGCCGGCACAGCACCGGCCGACCTTGACGGCGTCGACGGCGCGGCCGACCTCGACCCGGTCGGCGAACTATCCGGAGGGCGGGCCTGATGGCCGGATTCGGCGAACCCGGAGTCTCCACCGTCGACGCCGCCGGGCTTGCCGTCGGCGTCGCCGCCGCCCGCTGGCACACCGACCTGGTCGACGCGATGCTCACCCGGGCGCTCGCCGCCGCCGACGCCTGCGGCGTCGCCGCCGTGCAGGTGGTCCGGGTCGCCGGCTCCGTCGAACTGCCCGTCGTCGCCCAGGCCCTGGCCCGGCGCTGTGACGCGGTGGTCGCCCTCGGCGTGGTGGTACGCGGCGCCACCGCCCACTTCGACTACGTGTGCCGGTCGGTCACCGACGGCCTGACCCGGGTGTCACTCGACGAGTCCACCCCGGTCGGGCACGGCGTGCTCACCGTCGAGACCATCGACCAGGCCCGCGACCGGGCCGGGCTGCCCGGCTCGGCCGAGGACAAGGGCTGGTCGTCGATGGTCGCCGTGCTCGACGCCGCGCTTGCCCTGCGGGCCGTCCACGCCGTACCGGTGGGCTGAACCTGACCTCTCGAACCGCGGTACCCCGACCCGTCACGTTCCCGCCGCTCGCGCGGTAAACCAGATGCGCTGGTGACACGTCGTAGTGGCGTGACACCCGAACTGGTCACCGACCTGGGCTCGGGGAGGACGATGCCACGACAGCGGGCACAGACGACGACGTGGGCGGCGGACGAGGCGGTCACCCGCCTGTTCGCCGCGCACTACCGCCCGCTGGTGCGCCTCGCCACCCTGCTGCTGCGGGAACCGGGCATGGCGGAAGAGATCGTGCAGGATGCCTACGTGGCCCTGCACAGCCGCTGGTGGCGGCTCCGCGACGCCGACAAGGCACTCGGCTACCTGCGGGTCACCGTGGTCAACCGGTGCCGGTCGGCGATCCGGCACCGACGGGTCGTGCAAGCCCACCTGGCCGCCGCCCGGCCCGACCCCGACGCACCCAGCGCCGAAGCCGGCGCCCTCGACCAGCTCCGCCACGCCGACGTGATCACCGCGCTGCGCGCCCTACCGCCCCGCCAGCGGGAGGCGATCGTGCTGCGCTACTACGCCGACCTGTCCGAGGCGCAGATCGCCGACGCGATGGGGGTCAGCCGAGGCGCGGTGAAGAGCCACACCGCACGCGGCATCGCCGCACTGCGAACCAGCCTGGACGGCCTGTGATGGACACCGACCACGACAACCTGCCCGGCGACGCCGGTACCGCCGACCTGCTGCGCCGGGCGCTGCACACCGAAGCCGACCGGGTCGACGTACGGCCCGACGGGCTGACCGCGATCCGCGGCAAGATCGACGCCCGCCGACGGCGCCGGATGCCGGCGGTGCTGCTCGGCGCCGCCGCCACGACCGTCGCCGCCAGCCTGGTCGGCGTGGTCGGCTGCTTGCCGCCGGTGTCACAGCCCGGCCCGCCGTCCGGGGCGGTCAACGCCGGCC
>NZ_JBSWXD010000086.1:0-27916 GCF_056160425.1 Micromonospora sp. ABR4_055 | reverse complement strand
CGATCCCGGACGGCGAGTGGGACAAGACCGACCTGCTCACCTTCGAACGGGAGATGCTCGGCCTGTACGTCTCCGACCACCCGCTGTTCGGTGTCGAGCATGTCCTCGCCGCAGCGGCGGACATGTCCATCGCCGCCCTGTCCGAGGACGGCGCGGTCGCCGACGGTACCGTGGTCAACCTGGCCGGCATCCTCTCCGGGGTGCAGCGGCGGATCACCAAACAGGGCCGGGCGTGGGCGTCGGCCACCCTGGAGGACCTGGGCGGCGCCGTCGAGGTGCTGTTCTTCCCGAACACCTACGAACTCGTCGGCCAGTACATCGCCGAGGACGCCATCGTCGTGGTGAAGGGCCGGGTCGACCGACGCGACGACCAGCCCCGGCTGATGGCGATGGACCTGTCCGTACCGGAGATCACCGCCGCCGACGAGATCAAACCCATCGTGATCGCACTGTCCCCGGCCCGCTGCACCCCACCCCTGGTCGACAGCCTCCGCGACGTGCTGACCAGCCACCCCGGCTCGGCCGAGGTACACGTCAAACTCGTCAACGGCGGCCGCGCCACCCTGCTGCGCCTCGGCCCGCACCGGGTCGCCCCGACCACCGCCCTGATGGCAGACCTCAAAGCGCTCCTCGGCCCCACCGCCGTGGCCGGCTGAGATCTGCGAGAGGATCGACGGGTGAGTTCCACCGCTGACGCCGGCCCACCCGGTGATCCGACCGGCCCGTCCGGGGCGTCGCCGGCGCCGCCGCCCGACACCGGCGCCGTGGAGCCCACCCGGGCCGCCGGCCGGCGCCGGATCTGGCGTCGGCCCGGGCTGTACGTCGCCGCCGCGATCACCGTCGGTGGTGCTCCGCTCGGCGTCGCCTGGTCGATGCTGGCCCCCTGGATTCCGGTGGTCAGAACCGAGCAGGGCGCGGCGGTACGCGGCGGCGCCCCGGAGTACTTCGTCGCCGCCGACGGCTGGTTCGCGATGCTCGGCGTCGGCTACGGGATCCTCGCCGGGATCGTCGTCTGGGCGTCGTTGCCCCGGTCCCGTGGACCGTACGGGCTGGTCGCCGTCACCGTCGGTGGGCTCGGCGCGGCAGCGCTGGCCTGGACCCTCGGCCGGCAGATCGGCCTGGCCGGCTACCAGCGGGCACTGGAGACGGCGGCGCTCGGTGCCCAGTTGGAGCGGCCACCGGATCTGCAGGCCGGCGACTTCGACCTGTGGTTCGGCGTGCTGCCGACGGTCACCGGCGCGTTCGGTGCTCCGGCGCTCGGCGCAGTGCTGGCGTACACCATGCTGGCCGGCTGGTCCAGCCACCCGGACCTGCGTCCCGAGCCGGACCTGGTCGGGGCCGGACCCGACCACCCGGACCTGCGTCCGGAGCCGGCCCCGGACGTCGCCGCCGATCCGCGGATCAGTTCGGACTCGCCGGAATCGCCAACTCGGGCAACGGGACCGGCACCGCCCGCACCCGGCGCAGCAGCGCCACCTCCCGATTGAGCATCCGCAGCTCGGCCCGTAGCCGCCGGGCGGTGTCCAGCTCCGCCAGCAGCGCCTGCCGCTCACTGATGTGCAACGCGGCGGTCGCCGCCACCAGGTGGGACAGCACGGTCGGCTGCTCCGGCAGCTGTTCGGTGATCTCGGCCGAGTCGGTCCGGACCAGGTCGAGATACTGCCGGAACACCGCGAGCAACTGCGGCGCCAGCAGGTCGGCCAGCTCCTCGGACCCGGTCGGCTCGGGCAGCCACTGCACCGACGCGGTGAGGTACGGCGTACCTTCGGTGGCCAGGTCGGTGATCCGGAACCGGCGCCGACCCACCGTCACGAGGTCGTACCGTCCGTTCGGCAGCTCGGTGACCTGCCGCAGCTGCGCGGTGCAGCCGATCTCGTGCAGGCTCACCGAGGTCGGCGTCGGCGCGCCCGGCGGCCCGGCGGTCGGCAGCACCTCCCAGCCACGCCGGATCGCCACCACCCCGAACTCCCGGGGGACCCCGTCGGGCAGGCTGGTCAGATGCCGGACCAGCGCCCGGTAGCGCTCCTCGAAGATGTGCAGAGGCAGCACCAACCCGGGGAAGAGCACCGTCCCGAGCGGAAAGACCGGTAGCCGCTGACCCACCGGTCGAGCCTAGCGTGGTCACGCTCACTGTCCCGTCCGCTGGACGGGCGGCGTCCGGCCAGTGGGAGGACGCCTAGACTCGCAGGCGTGCTGAACCGGATCGACCTGCGAGGCGGGTCACGCGACCCGCGTGGCCTGCTGCCCCGTGCCCAGCTCGACGTTTCCGCGGCGGTCGAGCGGATCCGCCCGCTGGTGGAGGCGGTCCGTGACCATGGCTACCCGGCGATCCGGGAGGCGGCCGAGCGGTTCGACGGGGTCAGCCCGCACCGGCTGCGGGTGCCCACCGAGGCGCTCGCCGCGGCTGAGCGTGACCTCGACCCCGGGGTCCGGGCCGCGCTGCTGGAATGCATCGACCGGACCCGGCGGGTGCACGCCGACCAGCGCCGGACCGACGTCACCACCCAGGTGGTGCCCGGAGGCACCGTCACCGAACGCTGGGTGCCGGTCGGCCGGGTCGGGCTGTACGTGCCCGGCGGGCTGGCGATGTACCCGTCGACCGTGGTGATGAATGTGGTACCCGCCCAGGTCGCCGGGGTGGCGTCGCTGGTGGTGACCAGCCCGCCGCAGCGCGACAACGACGGGCTGCCCGACGCCCGCGTACTGGCCGCCTGCGCCCTGCTCGGCGTCGACGAGGTGTACGCGGTCGGCGGCGCCCAGGCCGTCGCGATGCTCGGCTACGGTGCCGCCGTCGATCCGGACGGGACCGACCGGTGCGCCCCGGTCGACGTGATCACCGGGCCGGGCAACATCTGGGTCACCGCCGCCAAGCGGCTGCTGCGCGGGGTGGTCGGCATCGACGCCGAGGCCGGCCCGACCGAGATCGCCATTCTCGCCGACGACACCGCCGACCCGGTGCACGTCGCCGCCGACCTGATCAGCCAGGCCGAGCACGACCCGTTGGCGGCCAGCGTGCTGGTCACCCCGTCGACCGGGCTGGCCGACGCGGTCGACCGGGAGCTGGCCCGGCAGGTGCCGGCCACTCGGCACGCCGACCGGATCGCCACCGCGCTCGGCGGCGAGCAGTCCGGCACCGTCCTGGTCGACGACCTCGACGCCGGTCTGGCCGTGGTCGACGCGTACGCCGCCGAGCACCTGGAGATCCAGACCCGGGACGCCCGGCAGTGGGCGCTGCGGGTCCGCAACGCCGGGGCGGTCTTCGTCGGCGCGTACGCCCCGGTGTCGCTGGGCGACTACTGCGCCGGCTCCAACCACGTCCTGCCCACCGGCGGCTGCGCCCGGCACTCCTCGGGTCTGTCGGTGCAGTCCTTCCTGCGCGGCATCCACCTCGTCGAGTACGACGCGGACGCGTTGCGTGACGTCGCCGACCACGTGGTCACTCTGGCCGAGGCCGAGGACCTGCCGGCGCACGGGCAGGCGGTCCGGGCCCGGTTCGCCGACCCGACCGGCAGCGCCGCCCCGGCAGCGAACTCACCGGCCGTTTCCCCGATCGCGGGTGGATCGACGGTGACCAGATGACCGGCCCGATCACCCTGGACGACCTGCCGATCCGCGACGATCTGCGCGGGCGCAGCCCGTACGGCGCACCGCAGTTGGACGTGCCGGTGCGGCTCAACACCAACGAGAACTCCTACCCGCTGCCGGACGTCGTGGTCGAGGCGATCGCCGAGGCGGTCACCGCCGAACTGCGGGAACTCAACCGCTACCCGGACCGGGATGCGGTCGCGCTGCGGGCCGACCTGGCCGGCTATCTCGGCCATGGGCTGACCACCGCCGGGGTGTGGGCGGCCAACGGCTCCAATGAGATCCAGCAGCAGCTGCTGCAGGCGTTCGCCGGTCCCGACCGGGTGGCGCTCGGCTTCACCCCGGCGTACTCGATGCATCCGCTGCTGGCGGTGGGCACCGGCACCCGGTGGGTGGACGGCCGGCGCGGACCCGACTTCGACCTGTCCGCCGACGACGCGGCCGGCCAGGTGGTCGAGCACCAGCCGGACCTGGTCTTCCTCTGCTCCCCGAACAACCCGACCGGGACCGCCCTGGACCCGGCGGTGGTGCGGGCGGTGCTGGCCGCCGCGCCGGGCATGGTCGTCGTCGACGAGGCGTACGCCGAGTTCGCCCGCCCCGGCACGGCCAGCGCGGTGCAGCTGCTGTCGACGCATCCACGGCTGGTGGTGACCCGGACGATGAGCAAGGCGTTCGGTTTCGCCGGCGGTCGGCTGGGCTACCTGGCCGCGCATCCGGCGGTGGTCGACGCGGTCCAACTGGTCCGCCTGCCCTACCATCTGTCGGCACTCACCCAGGCGGCGGCCCGGGCGGCGCTGGCGCACCGGGACACCCTGCTCGGTACGGTACGGGTGATCATGCATCAGCGGGACCGGATCGTCGCCGAGCTGCGTCGGCTCGGGCTCACCGTGGCGGACAGCGACGCCAACTTCGTGCTGTGCGGTGTCGATGGCGTCGCCGGTGGCGACCAGCGGGCCGTCTGGCAGGCGTTGCTGGAGCGTGGGGTGCTGGTCCGCGACGTCGGGCTGGCCGGCTGGCTGCGGGTGACCGCTGGGACGCCGCAGGAGACCGACGCGTTCCTCGCCGCGATGACCGAACTGGTCGCCAAGGCCGAACGGGCCGCCACGTCGCAGACAGCCGCAAATTTCCTCCCTGGCCTGCGGGCCGGAGCGTCCACGGAAGGAATCTGATGAACCGCACCGCGCGGGTCGAACGCACCACGGCCGAGACCAAGGTGCTGGTGGAGCTGGACCTCGACGGCACCGGCACCGCCGACATCGGCACCGGTGTCGGCTTCTACGACCACATGCTGCACCAGATCGCCCGGCACGGCGGTTTCGACCTGACCGTACAGACGGTCGGTGACCTGGAGATCGACGCGCACCACACGATGGAGGACACGGCGATCGCGCTGGGCACCGCGCTGCGCCAAGCGCTGGGCGACAAGGCGGGCATCCGCCGGTACGGCTCGGCCACCATTCCGATGGACGAGGTGCTGGTACGAGCGGCGGTCGACCTGTCCGGCCGGCCGTACGTGGTGCACGACGAGCCGGCGCTGGCGCCCTACATCGGGCCGGTCTACCCGACCAGCATGACCCGGCACATCTGGGAGTCACTCGGCCATTCGGCCATGATCACGCTGCACGTGTCGGTGCTGCGGGCCGCCCGCGACGGCGGCCACCCGGATGCGCACCACGTGGTCGAGGCCCAGTTCAAGGCGGTCTCCCGGGCGCTGCGCGAGGCGGTGGCGATCGACCCCCGGTCGGCCGGCTCGGTGCCCAGCACCAAAGGCGCGCTGTAACGTGGACAGCTTCCTGCCGGTAGCGCTGTTCGCGCTGGCCGGGGTGCTGGTCGGTGGTGCCTGGTCGCTGCATCGTCAGGGTGCCGGGCGCGGTGCCGTCGGCCTGGCCGCCGGGCTCGCCCTGCTGGCGGTCGCCGCCGGTGTGTTCTGGCTGCTACCCGGAGGTGACTGATGGCCACGCCACCGCCGGCCGTCGTGGTGCTCGACTACGGCTCCGGCAATCTGCGCTCCGCCGAACGCGCGCTGGCCCGGGCCGGTGCCCAGGTGACCGTGACCGCCGACCTGGCCGCGGCCGACGCCGCCGCCGGGCTGGTGGTGCCGGGTGTCGGCGCGTACGCGGCCTGCATGTCCGGCATCGACGAGTTGGGCGCGGCGCCGGTGATCGGCCGGCGGGTCGCCGAGGGACGCCCGGTGCTCGGCATCTGCGTCGGCATGCAGATCCTCTTCGAGTACGGCGAGGAGCACGGGGTGGTCACCAAAGGGCTCGGCCTGCTGCCCGGCGGGGTTCGCCGGCTGCCCGCCGAGCGGGTGCCGCACATGGGCTGGAACACCGTCGCCGCGCCGGCCGGCAGCACCTTGTTCGCCGGGCAGCCCGCCGACGCCCGGTTCTACTTCGTGCACTCCTACGCGGCGCTCGCCGTCGATCAGCTGACCGCCGCCGGCGCCCTGGTCACCACCACCGGTCACGGGGGCCGCTTCGTGGCCGCCGCCGAACGCGGTGCGCTGTCGGCGACGCAGTTCCATCCGGAGAAGTCCGGCCAGACCGGGGCCACCCTGCTGGGCAACTGGCTGGCCATGCTGACTGCGCCGACCACGACGGGAGGGGAGGACCGGTGAGCAAGGAACGGGCCCGCCGCCGGGCCGCCCGGCTGGCCGAGGCGGAACGCGAGCGGGCCGCCCGGGCCCGGACCAGCGCCCGCCGGCAGCGTCGTCGGTCCGCGCTGCGCCGGCTCACCCCACGCCGGCCGGGCGGGCGCACCGGGCGGTTGTTCATCCGGCGCAGCCGCGCCGAACGCGCCGGGATCGCAGTGCTGACCGTGGCGGCGCTGGCGGTCGTCTGGCTGGCCGTGCCCGACATGGCGCTGCGCCTGCTGCTGATCGCCGTACTGCTGCTCGTGGCACCCGCCGTCGTGGTCATCGCACTCGGCCGACGGACCTGACACCCACCATCTTCGAGGAGACGATCCGTGACCCTGACCCTGCTTCCCGCTGTCGACGTCGCCGACGGCCAGGCCGTCCGCCTGGTCCAGGGCGCGGCCGGTAGCGAAACCTCCTACGGTGATCCGCTGGAGGCGGCGCTCGCCTGGCAGCGTGACGGGGCGGAGTGGATCCACCTGGTCGACCTCGACGCCGCCTTCGGCCGCGGCAGCAACGCCCATCTGCTCGCCGAGGTGGTCCGGCAGCTCGACGTGGCGGTGGAGTTGTCCGGCGGGATCCGCGACGACGAGTCGCTCGCCGCCGCGTTGGGCACCGGCGCGGCCCGGGTCAACATCGGCACCGCCGCGTTGGAGGATCCGGTCTGGTGCGACCGGATCGTCGCCGAGTTCGGCGACCGGGTGGCGATCGGCCTGGACGTGCGTGGCCGTACGCTGGCTGCCCGAGGCTGGACCCGTGACGGCGGCAACCTGTTCGAGATCCTCGAACGGCTGGACAAGGCCGGGGCCGCGCGGTACGTGGTCACCGACATCACCAAGGACGGCACCATGCGGGGACCGAACCTGGACCTGCTCCGTGAGGTGTGCTCGCGGACCGACGCGCCGGTGATCGCCTCCGGCGGCGTCTCCACCCTGGATGATCTGCGGGCGCTTGCCACGCTGGAATCGGCCGGGGTGGAGGGTGTGATCGCCGGCAAGGCGCTGTACGCGGGCGCGTTCAGCGTCGCGCAGGCGCTCGCCGCGCTGCGCGACGCCGGTCGCCCGGAGGTTTCCGGGTGAGCGTCGCGGTCCGGGTGATCCCCTGCCTCGACGTGGACGCGGGCCGGGTGGTCAAGGGGGTCAACTTCGTCGACCTGCGCGACGCCGGGGATCCGGTCGAGCTGGCCGCCGCCTACGACGCGGCCGGAGCGGACGAGCTGACCTTCCTCGACGTCACCGCCTCTTCCGACGCCCGCGGCACCATGCTGGACGTGGTCCGCCGGACCGCCGAATCGGTGTTCATCCCGCTCACCGTCGGCGGCGGGGTGCGTTCGGTGGAGAACGTGGACACGCTGCTGCGCGCCGGGGCGGACAAGGTCGGGGTGAACACCGCGGCGATCGCCCGTCCCGGTCTGATCGCTGAGGTCGCCGACCGGTTCGGCCGGCAGGTGCTGGTGCTGTCCCTGGATGTACGCCGCGCCGGGCGGGAGACGGTCGCCAGCGGCGACACGCCGAGCGGGTTCGAGGTGACCACCCATGGCGGTCGGCGGGGGACCGCGATCGACGCGGTGGCCTGGGCGCGGCGCGGGGCCGAACTGGGTGCCGGTGAGATCCTGCTCAACTCGATGGACGCCGACGGCACCAAGGCGGGTTTCGACGTCGAGCTCATCGCTGCGGTACGGGCGGTGGTCGACATACCGGTGATCGCCAGCGGCGGTGCCGGTGCCACCGCGCACTTCCCACCGGCGGTGGCCGCCGGGGCTGACGCGGTCCTCGCCGCGAGCGTGTTCCACTTCGGCGAGCTGACCATCGGCGCGGTCAAACAGGAGCTGCGTGACGCCGGCCACCCGGTGCGCTGACCGCCGTAGCCGACCCCGTCGACCCGCCCGAGGTCAGGCCCGGCCCTGCTGGGCGGCGGCGGAGTTCTCCACCGAACGCCGGGGCACCGGCGGCAGGAAACGCCCGGTGTATTCGAGCATCGCGGCGGCGTGGTCCTGGTCGTCCAGCCGCCACTCGGCCTCGGTGGCGGCGTACCGCTGGTCGAGCACCCCGTGCACACTGTCCACCGTGGTGGTCAGACCGCTGCGTGGCCGGTCCCGCCACAGCTGTTCCCCGGCCTCGGTCACCAGGAACCAGCCGTCGCTGACCGAGATCAGGTCGGCACCGAGCAGTCGGCGTACCCCGGTCTCTATTTCTTCCCGGGTGGGGATCGCCTGGTTGAGGTGTTCGGCGGTGGCGAGCACGTCGACCAGACGTACCCCTTCGGGTCGACGACTCAGCGGCGACCTGCGGTGCCGACCCACCTTGCCCGCGATGACCGCCGAGACGAAGATCCACGCGTCCGACCAAGCCCACCCCTCGTCCATCATCTGCCCATGATGCCGCGCCGGGCGCGCGGGCGGAACTCCTGTGCTTGGCTGTGGACATGCTTTTGCCACGTCCCACCCACCTGATCCGTGAGGCCGGGCATTTCGCCCTCGATGCCGCGACCAGCGTGTGCGCGCCGGTCGGTGTCGCCGACCTGCTGCGCGAGCTGCTCACCCCGGCGACCGGGCTGCCGTTGCCGCCGGTCGGGGCACCCGGCGATGGCGTGATCAGCCTGCTGGTGCGCGATGATCCCGAGCTCGGTGCCGAGGGCTACCGGCTGCGGGTCGACCCGGCCGGGGTCCGGGCGGTGGCCGCCGCCGAGGCCGGGCTGCGCTGGGCGGTGCAGACGCTGCGGCAGTTGCTGCCCGAGCAGGTGTACGCGGCCGGCCCGGTCACCGGGGTGCCGTGGCGGCTGCCGATGGTGGAGATCGTCGACGTGCCGGCGTACCCCTGGCGGGGGTCGCTGCTCGACGTGGCCCGCTGGTGCCAC
This sequence comes from Micromonospora sp. ABR4_055, assembly GCF_056160425.1. Taxonomy (NCBI): domain Bacteria; kingdom Bacillati; phylum Actinomycetota; class Actinomycetes; order Micromonosporales; family Micromonosporaceae; genus Micromonospora; species Micromonospora sp. ABR4_055. The sequence continues at coordinate 18,840 of NZ_JBSWXD010000086.1, read as the reverse complement.
CCGTTGCCGCTGCTCTACCGCTACGTCGACGTGCTGGCCATGCACAAGCTCAACACCCTGCACCTGCATCTGACCGATGACCAGGGTTGGCGGTTCGAGGTGCGGCGGTACCCCCGGTTGACCGAGGTGGGCGGGTTCCGCGTGGCGTCGCCGGCCGGTCACCTCCGGGACGGCCGCAGTGACGGGGTGCCGCACGGTGGCTGGTACCGGCAGGCGGAGCTGCGTGACCTGGTGGCGTACGCGGCTCGGCGCGGCGTGCGGATCATGCCGGAGATCGACCTGCCCGGGCACGCCCAGGCGGCGATCGCGGCCTATCCCGAGTTCGGCAACGATCCGACCCGCCAGTTGGCAGTCGGGACGACCTGGGGGATCTCCACCCACGTACTCAACCTGGAACCGGCCACGTTGGCCGCCGTGCACCACATCCTCGACGAGGTGGTCGAGGTCTTCCCGTTCGAGTACGTGCACGTCGGCGGGGACGAGGTGCCGACCGCCGAGTGGGCGGCGAACCCGGCGGCCGTCGCTCGTGCCACCGAACTCGGCCTGCCCCGGGTGGCGGACCTGCAGGGCTGGTGGACCGGGCGGCTCGCCGAGCATCTGGCGGGCCACGGCCGGCGGACTGCAGTCTGGGACGAACTGCTCGACCGGGGTGCACCGGCCGGGGCCACCGTCTTCGCCTGGCGGGGCATCGACCGGATCGACGCGGCCCGGGCCGCCGGTCTGCCGGTGGTCGCCGCGCCGTACAGCCACACGTACTTCGACTGGGCCGAGTCCGACGATCCGGCCGAGCCGTTGGCCATCGCCGGGGTGCTGCCGCTGCGCACGGTGTACGGGTTCCAGCCCGGCGACGTGCTCGGGGTGCAGGGGCAGCTGTGGAGCGAGTACCTGCCCACCGAGCAGCGGGTGTGGTGGCGGGCCTTCCCCCGGCTGGCGGCGTTGGCCGAGGTGGGCTGGTCCGGACCGGTGCCGACCGACGACACCGGCGCGGTCCCGCCCGGGGTGTGGGCGGAGTTCCGTAGCCGGCTGACCGGGCAGCTGCGCCGGCTGGACCGGGCCGGTGTCAGCTACCGTCCACCGGATGACTGACCGCCGGGACCGGCTCGGGCGCGGTTCTGTCGGGCGCGGCTGCGTCGGTGGGTACGGTGCACAGCGGCAGGAAGAACTGCACCAGCGGTCCGATGCCGACGGCGTAGAGCACGGTGCCCAGCCCGGCGGTGCCGCCCAGCAGCCAGCCGCACGCCAGCACGGTCAGCTCGATCACGGTGCGGACCAGCCGGACCGAGCTGCGCGGGTGCCGGGCCACCCAGCCGGTCATCAACCCGTCCCGGGGGCCGGGGCCCATCCGCGCCCCGATGTACAGGCCGGTGGCCAGGCCGTTGAGCACGATCCCGGCGACCAGGAACGTGCCCCGGACCGGCAGGTGCGTCGGTGCCGGCAGTAGTGCGAGGCCAGCGTCCACCGCGACGCCGATCACCACCACGTTGCTGACCGTGCCGAGGCCGGGCCGCTGCCGCAGCGGTATCCACAGCAGCAGCACGGCGCCGCCGACGAGCACCGTGACGGTCCCGAAGCTCAGCCCGGTCAGCTGGGTCAACCCCTGGTGGAAGACGTCCCACGGGTTCAGCCCGAGATCCGACTCGATCATTAGCGCCATGCTGACGCCGTACAGGGTGAGGCCGGCGTAGAGCTGTCCGAGCCGCCGGGGCAGTCGCCGACCCGGGTGGCGGCCGGGGCGGCCGCCGGGATGGTGACCGGGGTTGGGATCCGGTCTGCAGCGGAGTCCACCGCCGTTGCCAATTCTGGTCATGCATGCCACTCTGAAGTCCAATCGGCGATGGCGGTACGGCCAATTGGAGGCAACTGGTTATGGCGGTGATCGTGCGGGGGAGCCAATTGGCCCGGCTGCTCGGCCAGTGGCATGCCCTGCCCGGCCGGCGGCGCAACCCGGACTACGCCGCGTTGGCCGGGGCGGTCCGCGGCCTGCTCGCTGACGGGCGGCTGCCGCTCGGCGTACGGCTGCCGGCCGAGCGGGAACTGGCCGAGGCGCTGCGGATCAGCCGGACCACCGTCACCGCCGCGTACCGCAGCCTGCGGGAGACCGGCCACCTGACCAGCCGCCGGGGAGCCGGCAGCTGGACCACGTTGCCCAGCGGCCACCAGGTCGCCAGCTCCGGGCTGTGGACTGCGGAGACCGCCCCCGACATGATCGACTTGGGGTACGCGGCGCTGGCCGCCCCGCCCGAGCTGGTGCCGGCGGCCCGGGCCGCCGCCGAGGACCTGCCCCGCTACCTGCAGCACGCCGGCTACTACCCGACCGGGCTTGCCGAGCTACGGGCCTCGGTAGCCCAGGGCTACACCCGGCGTGGTCTGCCCACCAGCGCGGAACAGATCATGGTGACCAGCGGCACCCAGCACGCCCTCGACCTGGTGCTACGGCTGCTGCTGCCAGCCGGCGCGCCGGTGCTGGTCGAGTCGCCCACCTACCCGAACGCGCTCGCCGCGCTCGCCGCCCGCCGGGCCCGGATCGCCACCCACGGACTGGCGACCACCGACGGCGACGGGTGGGACGCCGACCTGCTGCTCGGCGCGATCCGGCAGGACCGGCCCCGGTTGGCCTACCTGATCCCCGAGTTCCAGAACCCGACCGGTCACCTGATGTCGACAGCGCTGCGGGAGCGGGTGGTCGCGGCGGCCCACGCCAGCGGCACCGACCTGGTGGTCGACGAGTCGTTCGTGGACCTGCCGCTGGACGGCACCCCGGTGCCGCCGCCTACCGCGGTCTTCGACCGGCATTCCCGGGTGATCTCCGTCGGGGGGATGAGCAAGCCCTACTGGGGTGGGCTGCGGATCGGCTGGGTGCGGGCCTCGGCGCCGTTGGTGCAGCGACTGGCCGCGCTGCGGGTCGGGGTGGACATGGCCGGTCCGGTGCTGGACCAGCTGGTCGGGGTCCACCTGCTGGCCGCTGCGGACACCATCGTGCCGGCCCGGTTGGCGCAGCTCACCGCCCAGCGGGACGCGTTGCTCGCCGAGCTGGCCAGCGTGCTGCCCGAGTGGCGGGTCACCGTGCCGCACGGCGGGGTGACCCTCTGGGCGGAGCTGGACGGCCCGATCTCCAGCGCGCTCGCCAGGGCGGCTGAGGAGTCCGGGGTACGACTGGCCCCTGGTCCCCGGTTCGGCATCGACGGCACCCTGGAGCGGTTCCTGCGGTTGCCGTTCACCCTGCCGGTGCCGGTGCTGACCGATGCGGTACGACGGATCGCCGCCGTGCGCTACGACCTTGACCGCACCAGCCGCCGCCAGTGGCGGGAACCCGCTATGATCGCCTGACGGCGGCTGGTGCCCGACCCCACGGTCAGATCTCGGCGAGCTGACCGGCGTACATCCGGTCGATCTCGGCGGCGAAGTTGTTCTCCACGATCCGGCGTTTGATCTTGAGCGACGGCGTCATCTCGCCGTCCTCGATGGTCAGATCCCGACTGAGGATAGCGAACTTCTTGATTGTCTCCCACCGGTTGAGCTTGGCGTTGAGTTCGGCGACGTAGCCCGCCACCAGAGTGTGCACCTCGGGCGAGGCGACGATCTCGGCGTACAGTCGGCCGGCCAGCGGTCCGTCGGCGGCCCATCCGGTGATGGCGTCCGGGTCCAGGGTAACCAGCATGGTGCAGTAGTTGCGGGCCTGGCCGATCACCACCGCCTGCGAGGTGTACGGACAGACCGCCTTGAACAGGCCCTCGATGTGCGACGGTGCCACGTACTTGCCACCGGACGTCTTGACCAGGTCCTTCTTGCGGTCGGTGATGGTCAGGAAGCCCTCGTCGTCGAGGTTGCCGATGTCGCCGGTGCGGAAGAACCCGTCGGCGGTGAACGCCTCGGCGGTCTCCGCCGGCAGGTTGTGGTAGCCACGCATCACCGGTGCGCCGCGCAGCAGCACCTCGCCGTCCTCGTCGATGCGGCACTCCAGGTCGCCCAGCGCCTGCCCGACGGTGCCGATCTTGATCTGGACCGGCCGGTTGACGAAGTTGGCCGCGCTCGCCTCGGTCAGCCCGTAGCCCTCGCAGATCGGCAGGTTGGCGGCGGCGAAGAACTCGGCGATGTCCGGGCTTAGCGGCGCCGAACCGGAGACCAGCGCGTTGATGTGCCCGCCGAGGCGGGCCTGGAGCTTGCTGAAGACCAGCTTCTCGGCGATCGCGAACTTGAGCTTCAGCCCACCCGACACCGGCCGGCCGGCCTGTTGCCGGGCGACCCGCTGGCGACCGACGCCGACCGCCCAGTCGAAGATCCGGGCCTTGGCGCCGCCGGCCTCCTGTGCTGTGGTGACCGCCTTGTTGTAGACCTTTTCGAAGATCCGCGGGGCGGCGCACATCAGCGTGGGCCGGACCACCGACAACATGTCGACCAGTTTGTCCACCCGGCCGTCCACGTAGGTCGGAAGTCCGACGTGGATGATGCTGCATAGCAGGGTCTTGCCGAACGAGTGCGACAGCGGCAGCCAGAGGTACTGCAGGTCGTCGGGGTTCATGATGCCCAGCTGGGACTGGGCGACAGCCTCCCAGCACCAGCCCCGGTGCAGCAGCTCGACGCCCTTGGGCCGCCCGGTGGTGCCGGAGGTGTAGATCAGGGTGGCCAGGTGCTCCGGCTCGATGGTGGTGGCGATCCGTTCGATCAGGCCGGGTTCCTCGGCGAGTGCCTGGGCGCCGCGTTCCTCCAGCTCGGCCAGGGTGAGCTGGGGGACCGTCGAGGCGGGGTCGGCTGCTCCGTCGATGAGCACCACGTGGGTCAGCGCGGGCAGGTCCGCGCCAACCATCTTGTCGGCCTGGGCGCGGTTCTCAGCGATCAGGATCTTCGAGCCGGAGTCGCCGACGATGAACGCCGCGTCGGCCGGCTCGGTGGTGGGGTAGACGGTGGTCGTCGCGCCGGCGGCGCACATGATGCCCAGATCGGCCAGCACCCATTCGATCCGGGTGTTGGCCAGGATGGCCACCCGGTCCTCGTTGCCGACGCCCAGCCCGTACAGGCCGGCGGCGATCGCCCTGGTCCGGCCGGCGACCTCGGCCCAGGTCATCCAGGTCAGGCCGGAGTCGCCGGGGGCCGGTCCGGCGATCGCGTTCCGGTCCGGCGTGGCAGCCACCCGCTGCAGAAACATGTCGGGAATCGACCGGTATGGGACGTCGAGAGCCATCGGGTCCGTCGCCTCCGCATATGTGATAGTGAGCGCCGTCACGTAAATTCTGTGTTACCGAACAGTAGTGCCAGGGTCGGCTTTCGGCTAGCCCCAAGCGTCGCCCAGCGCGGCAAACCCGGCCAGGTCTCGCGGTGCCGTTCCTCGTCAAGGGCTGGTTCGCCCGTGCCCGGCGGTGTCCGGCGGCGGTGCCCGGCTTCGGGGTCGGCGGCCCGGGCCGGCGCCGGGCACCGCAAACCATGCGTCGGCGGTATAGGGATATCGATATATAAACCTGCCTACGCTCCTGCATACGATCCCATCGATCGATATCCCGATCGCCCGCCCGCGACCGAGACGGCCACAAGCCGACGCGGGTGTCCGCATCCAGGAAGGAACAGGGATGACCGTTCTTCGTACCACCGGCCGCCGGCTGCTGCTGGCCGGCTGCGCCGCCGCCGTCGCCACCGCGCTGGTTGGCAACCCGGCGGCCGCCGCTCCGGCCGGGGAGATCAAGCTCGCCGGCGGGGCCACCGCGGTCGCGGGCAGCTACATCGTGGTGTTCACCGACGCCGCCGTCGCGGCCCGGAATGACGCGGCCCGCGCGGTCGCCGTCGCCGACCGGGCCGACAGCCTCGCCGCACAGTACGGCGGTGCCGTCAACCGTGTCTTCGGCGCCGCGGTCAACGGCTTCGAGGCGCGGCTGTCGCCGTCGGCCGCTCGCCGGCTCGCCGCGCACTCGTCCGTGGCGTACGTGGAGCAGAACCACACCGTGTCGCTCGCCGCGACCCAGAACAACCCGCCGTCCTGGGGTCTGGACCGCATCGACCAGCGCAACCGGCCGCTGAACAACGCCTACACCTACCCCACGACGGCAAGCAACGTCACCGCGTACATCATCGACACCGGCATCCGCACCACGCACAACGACTTCGGTGGGCGGGCCCGCGCCGGCTACGACGCGTTCGGCGGCACGTCGGCGGACTGCAACGGACACGGCACCCACGTCGCCGGTACGGTCGGCGGCAGCGCGTACGGGGTGGCCAAGGGCGTCCGGCTGGTCGCCGTTCGGGTGCTCAACTGTTCCGGCGGCGGCACCATCGCCGGGGTCGTCGCCGGGGTCAACTGGGTCACCGCCAACGCGGTGAAGCCGGCGGTGGCGAACATGAGCCTCGGCGGCGGGGCCAGCAGCACGCTGGACAGCGCGGTGGCGAACTCCATCTCCTCCGGCGTCAGCTACGCGGTGGCGGCCGGCAACTCGAACGCCAACGCCTGCAACTACTCGCCGGCCCGGGTCTCCAGCGCGATCACCGTCGGCGCCACCACCAGCAGCGACGCCCGCGCGTCGTACTCCAACTACGGCTCCTGCCTGGACATCTTCGCGCCGGGTTCGTCGATCACCGCACCGTGGTACAACAGCAACACCGCGACCAACACCATCAGCGGCACCTCGATGGCTTCCCCGCACGTGGCGGGTGCCGCCGCTCTGGTGCTCGGCCGGTTCCCCTCCTACAGCCCGTCCCAGGTGGCCAGCTACCTGGTCAGCAACGCCACCACCGGCGTCGTGTCCAGTGCGGGCTCCGGCTCGCCGAACCGCCTGCTCTTCGTGGTCAACTGATCCGGTGATCAGCTGACCGATCCGACGAGTCGAGCAGTGCACGCGGCCCCCGGGCACCCCAGCGCCCGGGGGTCGCACCCGTTGCTACCGCCGAATGGTGACAGTGCTGAGGGTAGTCGTATGCATACTGCGAGTAGTATGACCGAAGAGATATAGGAAACTGTCAATCAGCTCCGACCTACGATCGGTCCGATCGGCATCGTCGATCGTTCATCTGTCCGCAGTGGGCGCTCCGCTGTGGATCAAAGATCGAAGGAAGGACGGAGATGACACCCTTGCGCACGCACGTCCGGCGGGCCCTGGTACTGGTCGTGGCGGCGGCCGTCGCCACCATCACGGTCACCCCGCCGGCCGCGGCCGCACCCACCGGCGAGATCCGCCAGGCGGGTGGCGCCACCGCGGTGACGGGCAGCTACATCGTCACGTTGAAGGCCAGCACGGTGAGCGGCTCCCGCACCACGCGGACCGCCCGGATCGCGACCCGCGCCGCCGCCCTCGCCGGCACCTACGGTGGTGTGGTCAACCGGCTGTACGAGACCGCCTTCACCGGCTTCGAGATCAAACTCTCCGAGGCCGCCGCCCGTCGCCTGGCGGCGCACTCGTCCGTGGCGTACGTGGAACAGAACCACACCGTCTCGCTGGCGGGCACCCAGGTCAACCCGCCGTCCTGGGGTCTGGACCGGATCGACCAGCGTTACCTGCCGCTGGACCGCTCCTACACCTACCCGAACACCGGTTCGACGGTCACCGCGTACATCATCGACACCGGCATCCGGTTCGACCACACCGACCTCAGCCCCCGGGCCGTCCCCGGGTACGACGCGTTCGGCGGCACGTCGGCGGACTGCAACGGGCACGGCACCCACGTCGCCGGTACGGTCGGTGGCACCAGGTTCGGAGTGGCCAAGCAGGTCCGGCTGGTCGCCGTCCGGGTGCTCAACTGCTCCGGCAGCGGGACCGTCGCCGGGGTCCTCGCCGGCGTCAACTGGGTCACCACCAACGCCGCCGGCCGACCGGCGGTGGCGAACATGAGCCTCGGCGGCGGGGCCAGCGCCACGCTGGACAGCGCCGTGACCGCCTCGATCGCCTCCGGCGTCAGCTACGCGGTGGCGGCCGGCAACTCGAACGCCGACGCCTGCAACTTCTCGCCGGCCCGGGTGACCGCCGCGATGACCGTCGGGGCCACCGACCGCAACGACAACCGGGCACCGTACTCCAACTGGGGACGCTGCCTGGACCTGTTCGCGCCCGGATCGCAGATCACCTCGGCCTGGCACACCAGCCCGACCGCTACCAACACGATCAGCGGCACCTCGATGGCCGCCCCGCACGTGGCCGGCGCGGCCGCCATGGTGCTGCAGGCGTACCCGAACTACACCCCGGCGCAGGTGACCGCCTTCATCCTGCGGCTCGCCACGCCGAACGTGGTGGTCAACCCCGGGCCCGGCTCGCCGAACCTGCTGCTCTACGTGCTGTTCCGGAACATCATCACTCCGGTACCGACGCTGACCGTCAATCCGACCGTGATCCCGACCCTCACCCCACGCCCGACCTTCACCCCACGCCCGACGCTGACCCCACGCCCGACGTTGACTGCGGTGCCGACGCTGACCCAGCGTCCGCCGCTGCTGCCCGCACCGATCGGCTGATCCGTCCGGCCGCCGGGACGGGCGGCACCTCGTCCCGGCGGCCGGCCGACCGGCCCGGACCGCCACTCAGCGATCCCGGCGGTCGTCATCGTCGTCGCGGTCGACCTTGACGATGTCTCCAGTCACCCGATCGATGTCCAGGTCCCACTCGACGCCGTCGGCTACGACCTCGACCTCCCAGATCGGCCGGCCGTCCGTGCCGGTACGCGGTACCGAAGTCGTTTCCTGTCCCGACTCGCTGGCGACCACAGCCGGGCTGGGTGACCCGGCACCGCCGGTCACGTCCTGGGCCGCCGCGCCGAGCGCGGTGCCCGCGACGGCGAGCGCGGCGACCGCACCCAGCCCGATCATCACGATCATCGGTCTGCTGGCCATCTCCAACCTCCTGTCGTCGTGGTACGACCAAAGGTTCGCCCGTCGCCGGATAGCGGCACGCTGCGTCGTCGACAAAGCGGGGTTGAACCGAACGGGCCGGGCTGGCTCAGCCGCCGGTGGGCGGCCCGAACCGCAGCGTCACCACCGCGCCGGGGGAGCCGTCGGCCAGCTCGAGCCGACCACCGCTGGCCTGCGCGGCCCGGCGGGCGATGTCCAGACCCAGACCGGTGGAGCCGGCCCCTGAGACGCCACGTAGGACCAGCCTGTGCGGCATGCCGGGGCCGTCGTCGGCGACGGCGGTCACCCGGGCTGGTACCGGCTGGAGTTCACCGACCAGTCGTAGGTGCCACGGATCCAGTTTCGTCGCGTCGCGACCAGGCGGGCCACCGACGGCGGCGCGTCGGTCAGCACCTCGGCCTGCAGCCGGAGGAACAGCGCGAGACCGTCGTTGAACCGTTCGGCGGCGGTGGCCAGAGCCGCCGCCGGACCGTGGCCGGTCTCGTGGGCGATCACGGTGGCCAGGTTGTGGGGATCCTGGCCATGTTCCTTGCCGTACGAGAACAGGTCGTTGCACCAGCAGACCAGATCCGCCGCCACAGTGTTCAGTCTGGCGAGCCTCGGGTCAACCCGGTGACGGGAATGCGGCAGTCCGCTTTCGGCGAGGTCGGTGAGCGCGAAACTGGGCAGTACCGCGCCGGCGTGCCGGCGCATCTGGATGTACTCGGCGACCGCCGGCACCCGGCCCTGCTGGCGGTTGCCGGCTTCCCAGAGCAGCGCGAAGAGGTACTGGTGCAGCGAAGCGGTGAACCGAAGCAGGACCCCGGGCCGGCCCAGCCGGCGGATCCGGTGGCACAGATCCTCGAGGGTCAGCGTCAGCGGCGACCGCTCGGCCGGATCGTCCGGGTCGGTCGGTGGCGTCGCACCGGGTCCGTCGAGTGCGCGCATCAACTGGCTGATCACCGGTGCGACCCGGCCCGGGTCGGTGCCGAGCCCGTCCTCGTCACACCGGTCGTCGAGGGCGAACAGCCAGGTGATCAGGTCACTGAGCAGCTGCACCCGGTCGATGTCCGCGTCGGGCGCGGCCCGGGCGGCCAGCTCGGCGGCGTTGGCGCGGTGCAGCCGGGCGACACGCTGCGGATCGGCGGTCAGCCCGTGCCGGTCCGCCCAGCTCGCCGATGCCCGGGCGAGCGTCGACCGGTACGGGCTGGCACGGGGCCGGAACGGTGGGGCGACCACGGACGTCGGTGCGAACGCGCGCATACGGCCTCCAGCCGGCCGCCCAGGGAAGGGAAGGCGTGCCGGTATGATCATCATCGCGGTCCGGGCGGGCCGCGACGAGGATCATCGCTAGAAGCCGAAGCGGGCGTTACGCAATCGTTCTTCGACCGGGGCGGCGCAGTCCATCTGGACCCGGGCCACCCGCTGCCGGCCGGTCAGGAAGAGCACCAGTTCCCCGGGTGGGGCGCTGATCGACACCTGGTCCCCGCCGGTCCCGGTCCCGGTCGCCACGTCGCCGTAGCCGTCGGCGACGACGGTGACCGTGCCGGGGAACCTGCGCAGCCGCAGCTTGGTCAGCGCCGAGACGCGCTTCCACAGTGCGGCCTGCTCGCCGGGCGGCAGGTCCCGGGTCTGCCAGTCCGGCTGGGCGCGGCGGACGTCCTCGTGATGGATGAAGAACTCCATCAGGTTGACCACCTCGTCGGTGATTCGGTTGCTCACCGGACTCCACGCCGGTGGCTGCCGGACCATCCGTACCAGGTCCGGGAAGGATCGGGCGGCCAGTTCGAGCCGGACCCGTTCGCTGTAGCCGCGCAGCAGCGGCAGCCAGATGCCCGCTGCCGCGTCGGGCCGCTGCTCCCGGACGATCAGGTGCGCGGCGAGATCCCGGGTGGTCCACCCGACGTTCACCGTAGGGGCATCCGGACCAACGGCAAGGAACAGGTCGGCCAGGGCATGACGTTCCATCTGTGCGAACCGCGCCATGACCCGATCCTAGGCGCGCGACGGACGTCGTGCCGAGCAAGTCGACGTTGCGGTACGGGGCCAGGTGCCGGCGCCGGGGGGCGTGCTGTGTCGGTGGCCACAGTCGTCGTACCCCGCTGGCATTGTGGGTCGGTAAGGACGAGATTTGATGATCAGGACTTACAGTCGGGGGTAGCGTGGCCAATCGAACAAGCCGTGACGTCCTGCTCCGCGGCCTGTGGGTGCTCGGCCAGGGCATCCGCGAGCAGCCAGGGCTGTTCACCGTCGGCGTCGGCGGCAGCGTCGTGTTCGGGCTGCTCACCATCGCCAGTGCGTACGTGGTCGGGGCGATCGTGGGAGAGGTGGTGGTCCCGTCGATCGAGTCCGGGCGGGTGGAGACCGGCCTGCTCGGAGCCGGCGCGGCGGCCCTGCTGGCGGTGAGCGTGGTCAAGGTGGTGGGCATCTTCGGCCGGCGGCTCGGCGCCGGCTTCATGCAGTACCGCCTGCAGGCCAGCTACCGCCGCCGGGTCACCCGTCGCTACCTCGACCTGCCGATGTCCTGGCACCAGCGGCACCCCACCGGCACCCTGCTGTCGAACGCGAACTCCGACGTCGAGGCGACCTGGTTCCCGGTCGCCCCGTTGCCGTTCGCCGTCGGCACGGTGGTGATGCTGGTCACGGCGATCGCCGCACTGTTCGCCACCGACTGGGTGCTCGCACTGGTCGGGCTGGCGGTGTTCCCGGCGCTGTTCGCCCTCAACGTGGTCTACTCCCGCCGGATGGCGCCCCGGCAGGTCCGGGCGCAGCAGTTGCGGGCTGAGGTCAGCGGGATCGCGCACGAGAGCTTCGACGGCGCCCTGGTGGTCAAGACCATGGGGCGGGAGGCCCAGGAGACTGCCCGGTTCGCCGGCCGGGCGGTCGAGCTGCGCGACGCGCTGATCTCCGTCGGCCGGCTGCGCGGGCTGTTCGACCCGTTGCTGGAGACCCTGCCCAGCCTCGGCACCCTCGCCGTACTGCTGGTCGGTGCCGCCCGGCTGCGGCAGGGCGCGGTGAGCGTGGCCGACCTGGTCAGCGTCGCGTTCCTGTTCACCGTGCTGGCCTTCCCGGTCCGGGCGATCGGCTGGGTGCTGGCCGAGCTGCCGCGCAGCGTCGCCGGATGGGACCGGGTGCGGCACGTGCTCACCGCCACCGGCGAGATGCCGTACGGCGACACCGAACTGCCCGCCGCCGCCACCCCGGCGAGTCTGGTCTTCGACCGGGTCTGGTTCAGCTACCGACCCCCGGTCGGCGAGCCCACCGCGCCGGCCCCGGCCGACCAGCCCGTCGACCGGACCGCGGTCACCGTGCCCGGCGCCGACGCCGCGCTGCCGCCGGTGCTGCGCGACGTCTCGTTCACCGTGCCCGCCGGGCGGACCGTGGCTCTGGTCGGGCCGACCGGAGCCGGTAAATCGACCATCGCCGCGTTGGCCGCCCGGCTGGTCGACCCCACCGCAGGCCGGGTCATGCTGGACGACGTCGAACTGCCCTGGCTGACCGCCGGCTCGCTGGCCCGCACGGTCTCCCTGGTCGCCCAGGTGCCGTTCGCCTTCGACGACACGGTCCGGGCGAACGTCACCCTGGACCGGCCAGGGCTGACCGACGAGGTGGCCTGGTCGGCGCTGCGGCTGGCCGAGGCGGACGGGTTCGTCGCGGCGCTCGACGACGGGTTGGACACCGTCGTCGGTGAGCGCGGCACCACACTCTCCGGCGGTCAGCGGCAGCGGCTCACCCTGGCCCGCGCGTTGGCCGGGCAGCCCCGGCTGCTGGTGCTCGACGACGCGACCAGCGCCGTCGACCCCCGGGTGGAGGCGGCGATCCTGGCCGCGCTGCGCAACTCCGAGATCGCCACGTCGATCCTGATCGTCGCGTACCGGCGGGCCACCATCGCCCTCGCCGACGAGGTGGTCTACCTCGACCAGGGCCGGGTGGTGGACCACGGCACGCATCAGCAGCTGCTGGCCCGCTGCCCCGGCTACAACGACCTGGTCACCGCGTATGAGCAGGCGGAAGCGGAGCGGGAGCGGACCCGGTCCGGCACCGGCACCGCCAGCGGCGACGGCGATCCCGGCGGTGGTCCGGCGCGGGCGGCGGAGGTGGTCGCGTGAGTGCGCCCACCGTCGACCGGTCCGACCGCGAGCGTCGAGGCGACCCCGTTGCCCCGTCGGGCGGGTCGGCCGCCGGCCCGCTGGCAGGCAGACCCGAGTCGACCTGGCAGACGATGCGTCGCGGGCTGGCGCTCTCCCCGGAGCTGCGGACCGGGCTGGCCGGCACCCTGCTGCTGGCGTTGGTGTCGATGATCGGCCGGGCCGCCATCCCGGTCGCGGTCCAGCAGGCCATCGACAACGGCCTGCGCGCGCCGGGCGGCCCCGATCTCGAAGTGGTGGGCACGATCGTCGCGGCCACCACCGCCGTGCTGGTCGTGACGACCATCTGCGGCTACTTCATGGTGCGCCGACTGTTCACGGTCAGCGAGACCGCGCTCGCCGCCGTGCGGACCCGTGCGTTCCGGCACGTGCACGACCTGTCCATGCTGCACCAGCAGTCCGAGCGGCGCGGTTCGCTGGTCAGCAGGGTCACCAGCGACGTCGACCAGATCACCCAGTTCCTGCAGTGGGGCGGGGTCATCCTGCTGATCAGCATGGGTCAGGTGGTGGTGACCGCTGCCGTGATGGCGGTCTACTCGTGGCAGCTGACCCTGGTGGTCCTCGCCGCCTTCGTTCCCGCGCTGCTGATCATCCGGGCGTTCCAGCGTCGGCTCGCGGCCGCGTACGGCGTGGTCCGTCAACGCACCGGCGCGCTGCTCGCCGCGGTCGCGGAGAGCGTGGTCGGTGCGGCGGTGATCCGGGCGTACGGCGTGTCCCGACGCACCGCCGGTCGGCTGGACGAGGCGATCGAAGGGCAGCGCCGCGCCCAGCAGCGTGCGCTGCGGACCAGCGTGGTCAGCTTCTCCACCGGGGAGATCGCCGCTGGCCTGGCATTGGCCGGGGTGGTGGTGGTCGGCGTCCGGATGGGGGTGGACGGCGGACTGACCGTCGGCCAGCTCACCGCGTTCCTGTTCCTGGTGACCCTGTTCATTCAGCCGGTCCAGATCGCCACCGAGGTGCTCAACGAGGCGCAGAACGCGATCGCCGGCTGGCGGCGGGTGCTCGACGTGCTGGACGTCGCTCCGGATGTGGCCGACCCGGGCGCCGACGGGGTGCACCTGCCCGGCGGGCCGCTGGACGTGCGGTTCGAGCAGGTCTGCTTCGCCTACCCGGGCGGGCCGCCGGTGCTCTCCGAGGTGGCCTTGGAGATCCCGGCGAAGACCCGGGTGGCGGTGGTAGGCGAGACCGGCAGCGGCAAGACGACCTTCGCGAAGCTGCTCACCAGGCTGATGGACCCGGTGTCCGGGCAGGTCAAGCTTTCCGGCGTACCGCTCGACCGGGTCCGGTTCGAGTCGCTGCGGTCCCGGGTGGTGATGGTTCCGCAGGACGGTTTCCTGTTCGACGCGACGGTCGCCGAGAACGTCCGGTTCGCCCGCCCGGAGCTCACCGACGGGCAGCTGACCGCCGCCTTCGCGGAGTTGGGGCTGGCCGACTGGGTGACGGGCCTGCCGGACGGGGTGCACACTGCGGTGGGTGAGCGGGGCGAGGCGCTCAGCGTCGGTGAGCGGCAACTGGTGGCGCTGGTCCGGGCCTACGTGGCGGATCCGGATCTGCTGGTGCTCGACGAGGCGACCAGCGCGGTGGACCCGGCGACCGAGGTACGGCTGCAGCGGACCCTGGAGGCGGTCACCCGGGGTCGCACCACGGTGGCGATCGCGCACCGGCTGTCCACCGCCCAGGCGGCCGACGAGGTGATCGTCATGGACCGTGGCCGGGTGGTGCAGCGGGGCCCGCACGAGGAACTGCTCGCCGATCCGGAGTCGGTCTACGGTCGGCTCTTCGCCTCCTGGCTGGAGCAGACCCGGTGACCGCCGGCTCCGCGCCGAACCCGCCAGGCAGGCCACCGGGCCGGCAGGTACGGCGCCCTGGGGTCAGCGGGAGTAGAACTCGACGACCAGCTGCTCGTCGCAGATGATCGGCACCTCGCGGCGGGCGGGCTCGCGAATCAGGGTCGCGGTCAGTTCGGTGAGGCTGACCGACAGGTACGGCGCCCCCGGCCCGTCGCCGGCGTGCGCCCCGGCGGCGGCGATCTGGAACGGCGGTTTGGTCCGGCTGCGTTCCCGGACCTGGACCAGCTGACCCGGGCGCAGCCGGTACGACGGCCGGTCCACCTTGTGACCGTCCACGGTGAAGTGGCCGTGGGCGACGAGCTGCCGTGCCTGGTAGATGGTGCGGGCCAGGCCGGCCCGGTGCACGATCGCGTCGAGGCGTCGCTCCAGCAGCGTGACCAGAGCCTCGCCGGTCTTGCCGGTGCCGCGTACCGCGTCGTCGAACGCGCGCCGCAGTTGGGTCTCGTTGACGTTGTACTGGTGCCGTAGCCGCTGCTTTTCCAGCAGCCGCACCTGGTAGTCGGAGGGCTTGCGGCGGGCGCGGCCGTGCACGCCGGGCGGGTACGGCCGCCGCTCGAAGTACCGGGTGCACTTGCGGGTCAGCGGGATGCCGAGGGCGCGGGAGATGCGCGCCTTGGGTCGTGGGTGGTTCACGTGGACGTCTCCGGTTCAGTAGGTTAGCCTGCCCTCACTAAGGTGAGCCTAACTGATCTCGGAGGTCCGTGTCATGCAGCCCAGTCCCGCGGAGATCGCCCGGACGATGGCATCCGGCCGGCTGCCCGGCATGGCGCACGTCGCCTGCCGCCCCGGACCGCACGCCGTACGGCACGCGACCGACCCGATGGGGCGGATCCTGCTGCTCGCCGCCGGGTCCGATCTGCTCGACAGCGCGCTGCGACCCGTCGCCGGCACCGACGACACCGCCGTGGTGCTGGAGGTGGCCGACGTACCGCCGGTGGCCGGTTCGCCGACGCACGGCCGGGTCTGGGTGTCCGGCTGGGTCGGCCCACTCGACGGCGCCCCCGCCCGGATGGCCGCACTGGACTTCGCCGACGTGCACGCCTGCCCCGACCTGCTCGACATCGGCCGGGGGGCCACCATCTTCAGGATGGAGGTGGCCGAGGTCCGGCTGGAACGCTGTGGCGTCACGATCGACGTCGACCCGGACGAGTACGCCGCCGCCGAGCCCGACCCGATCGGCGCCGTCGAGTCGGAGCTGCTCGCCGACCTCGCCGACCACCACCGGGCCGAGATGACCGCGTTCATCCGCCGGCAGTTGCGCGACGCCGGTCACCGGTCATTGGCCGGGGATCCGCAGGTCGTCCGGATGGACCGGTACGGTTTCGTGGTCGCGCTCGGCCCGCACGGGCCGCGCGCCCGGTTGGCCTTCCCGGCCCCGGTCCGTGATCGCGCCGAACTCGCCCGCCTGCTGCACCCGGTGCTCTGCCGGCGCTGCGCCCCACCGGCCGCCGCCTGACGCGGGGCAGCAGACTCAGCCCGGCGTCGTCTCGGCCGCCCCGGCTGCTGTGGTCAGCGGCCCCGTCAGGTAGCGCTGGATCGTCGGACCGACCGCTGCGGCCACCTCATCGGCCACCATGGTGGACAGCGGTGCCAACCGCAGGATGTACCGGACCACCAGCAGACCGGCCATCTGCGAGGCGACCAGAGCGGACCGGATCGGCAGCTCCGCCGGTTCGATGTCGAGCTGGCCGAGCACCCGCCGGATGATCTGGGTGGTGACGAACTCGCGCATCAGCCGGGCGGTCCAGTCGTTGGTCAACGCCGACCGCAGCAGCGCCAGGGCCGCCACCCCGGCCGGCGAGTCCCAGACCCCCAGCACCAGCCGGACCAGCCGTTCGCCGACCTCGTCGGGCCCGCCGGCAAGCGCCTGCGGAAGCAGCTCACCCGGATCGACCGGCGCATCCATCGCGGCCAGGAACAGGTTGTCCTTGGTGCCGAAGTAGTGGTGTACCAGCGCCGGGTCGACACCGGCCGCCGCGGCGATCGCGCGCACCGACGCCTGGTCGAAGCCACGTTCGCCGAAGACCTGCCGGGCGGCGGTCAGGATCGCCTCGCGGGTGTCCGGGTTGCCCGGTCGTCGCCCGGTGCGTCGTGCCATCGGTACCGCTTCCTGTCGCGTCGGGTTCAGCCGCTGCGGCGGCGCAGCGTCGCGGCGGCGAGGACCAACGCGGCCACCACTGCCCCGGCGACCACGGTCAGGTCACGCCAGAGCGTCGCGGTCGGCTCCGGATGCGCCCCGACCTCGGTCAACGCCGACACGGCGTAGGACAGCGGCAGGACGTTGCTGATCGCCTCCAGCCAGCCGGCCATCTCGTCGCGGGCGACGAACAGCCCGCAGAGCAGCAGCTGTGGGATCACCACCACCGGCATGAACTGTACGGCCTGGAACTCAGTGCGGGCGAAGGCGCTGCACAGTAGGCCGAGCGCCACCCCGAGCAGCGCGTCGAGCACCGCGATCGCGATCACCAACGCCGGGCTGCCGGCGGTGGACAGGTCGAACAGCCAGTACGCCACAGCGCTGGCCAGGGTGGCCTGCACCGCCGCCGCGAGCCCGAACGCGATGCCGTAGCCGAACAGCAGGTCCAGCCGGCCCAGCGGGGTGGTGAGCAGCCGTTCCAGGGTGCCGCTGGTGCGTTCGCGCAGCATCGCGATGCTGGTCACCAGGAACATGATCACGAACGGGAAGACGCCGAGCATGATCAGCGCGACCCGGTCGAACAGCGCCGGCTGCCCGCCGGTGGCGGGCTGGTCGCCGTACATGTAGTAGAGCAGGGTCAACAGCAGCGCCGGTACGACGACCAGCAGCGCGACGGTACGCCGGTCGTGGCGCAGCTGGCGCAGCACGCGGCCGACCGTGACGGCCAGAATCCTCGGGTTCACCGGTCTGCTCCTCGGCTCGGGTCGGTGGTCTGATGGTCGCGGATCAGCCGCAGGAAGGCCTCGTCCAGGTCGTCGGTGCCGGCGGCGGCGCGGATCGCCGCCGGGGTGTCGTCGGCTATCAACCGACCGTCGCGGATCAGCAGCAGCCGGTCGCACCGGCCGGCCTCGTCCATCACGTGGCTGGAGACCAGCAGGGTGGTGCCGGCGGCGGCGAGGGCGTGGAACCGGGCCCACAGCTCGGCCCGCAGCACTGGGTCCTGGCCGACGGTCGGCTCGTCGAGCACGACGAGTTCCGGGCGGCCGACCAGCGCGCAGGCCAGCGAGGCGCGACTGCGTTGGCCGCCGGACAGGTCGGCCACCAACTGTCCGGCGGCTGCGGCGAGCCCGACGTCCGCCACGGCCTGGTCGGCGTCGGCCGCCGGCAGGCCGTACAGGGCGGCGAAGTACCGGGCGTTCTCCCGGACCGTGAGGTCGGCATAGACGCTCGGCGCCTGGGTGAGATATCCGACGGTACGCCGCAGCTGCGGTGCCCCGGCCGGTCGGCCGAACACCCGGACCTGTCCGGACCGGACAGTCTGCACGCCTACGACGGCCCGCATCAGCGTGCTCTTGCCACTACCGCTCGGACCGAGCAGTCCGGTGACGCTGCCGCTGCTGACGGTGCACGAGACGCCGTGCAGAACGCGGCGTCGGCCGCGGTCGACCACGAGGTCGGTGACCTCGACGACGGGGTCCATGGCTGCCTCCGAAGAAATTCATCATCTGATGAACTCAACGATAGTTGAATTACCTCGGCTGGTCCATGGGCGACGGCAGCCGCGGTGGTGGCCGGCGGTCGCGGTGGTGGCCGCCAGCGCCGTAGGGCTGCGATCCTGGACCGCGTGGAATCGTCAATGGAACGCACGGTGACTGTCAGCGAGGCCGCAGGGCGGGTCGGACTCACCGCGCACACAACCTCACCGTCCTGGACTACCAGATCGACGCCTGCCGCAGCGAGGTGCGGCGGACCGCCACGCCGTAACGCCGGGCTGCGGGCGCTGCGGGACGCCGACCTGGGGGGGGGGGGGGGGGGGGGGGGGGGAGACACCAAAAACCCAACCACAAAAACAAAAAAAACAAACCCACACAAAACCACGCCAACCCCCACACCACCCACCACCCCCCC
>NZ_JBSWXD010000085.1:0-27929 GCF_056160425.1 Micromonospora sp. ABR4_055 | reverse complement strand
CCCCCCCCCCCCCCCCCCCCCCCCCCCCCCCCTCCCCCCCCCCCCCCCCCCTTCCCCCTTCCTCCCCCCCCCCCCCCCCCCCCCCCCCCACGAGGTGAGGTCAGGTCACAGCAGGGACAGATGTACGTGGTTGGTGTGGTCGCTGTTCGGGTCGCCGCCGGCACCGCTGTACGAACTCCAGCCGGTCGTCGGTGACCAGAACTGCCGGTACCAGATGACGTACAGGATGCCGAGCTTGTCGGCGTTGCGGACCAGGAAGGCGGTCAGGTTGTTGCCGTACAGCCGGTCGTCGCCGAAGGCGTCGCCGCCGAACCCCTGCTGCTGAGCGGAGAAGTCGCAGGCCCGTCCCTTGGGGTGCTCGAACGGTCCGCCGGGGCGGAAGCAGGAGACGAAGCGGGTGAAGCCGGCCTTCTTCGCCTCGTTCAGCGCGTGCATGGTGCGCGGCGTGATGCAGCCGCTCGTGGTGGGGTCGTCCAGGCTGCACGACTGGGACGGCCAGGAACCGTCCGAGTTACGCGGAGCCTGGGCGGCGACCGGCGAGGTGGCCGAGACAAACCCGTTGGTGGCGACCGCGCCGACCAGTTGCAGGGCCTTTTCGGCCTCTTTCTTCTGGCGGGACATCGCCTCGAGTTGCTGTTCCTCGCGGGCCACCTCGGCGTCGATCGCGGCGACCGCCCGAGCGGCCTGTTCGCGGGCCTCGTTGAGCTCCCGGATCCGCTTGTTGTCGTGCATGGCGATCATGTCCAGGCCTTCGGCACGTTCCAGCAACGCGTCCGGATCGGCACTGTTGAGCAGGACCATCACCGGGGTGATCCGACCGAGACGGTACGAGTTGGAGGCGACCTGGCCGATCTGTGGGGTCAGCGCCGCTATCCGCTCCTCGACTTTTTCCAACTCGAGGTTGAGCTTCAACTGGCGTTTGCGGGACTCGTCGACCGCGGCTTTGGCTTCGACGAAGCCCCGGCCGGTCGATTCGAGCACCTCACTGAGCAATGGCGGGGCGCCTTCGTCGTCCGGATCCTGAGCGGCGGCCGGCGACGCTACGACGAAGCCGGCGAGCAGGGCGGCGACGGCGGCGAGGGCCGCGGCCGTCGGAATCCGCCGGCGGAGGGGTGCGGTCATCCTGTTCCTTTCCTTGGCCGCCGACCGAGTTAGCTGACGGGTTCGGGACGGAACGATCCCTACCGCTGGCGCGGATTCACCCCGGTGGAAACGTGGTTCCCCGGCTCACCCCGGAGGGGTGATTGGGCGGCGGTCACCGCCGGCGCCGGTGGGCGCCGCCTGGCGGAGACCGCGGGCAAGCTTACCGGATCGGTCACCGGCATCAACACCTCGACAATCCTGACTGAGCTGGAGTAATCCGTTACCAGGCAACGACTTTCGGTGATGTCCACTGTCTGCGTTTGTCGGTGTACGACAAGTCGTGGGACGGGCCGGATATCGCTGCGTCGAGGTTAGCGGCTGACTACAGTGCGTATGAGGAAAAGCGGCAAAGTCCTAGCCTCGGACGGATCCTCGGTGAGAGATGACGATTCCCCGGTCGGGCCGCCGGACGCCGACAGCGTGGCGGTGATCGGCCTCGGGCGGTTCGGTGGTCAGGTCGCCCAGTCCCTGCTCCGCCTCGGCCATCACGTGCTGGGCATCGACGAGCACCCCAAACGGGTGCACCGCTGGTCCGAGCGGCTGCCGAGGGTGGTCGAGGCGGACTCGACCGACGACCAGGCGTTGCGCCAGTGCGGCGTCGCCGACTACCCCCGCGCGGTGGTCGGTATCGGCTCGGACGTCGAGGCCAGCATCCTCACCGTGGTGGCGCTGACCGAGCTGGGTGTCCCGGAGATCTGGGCGAAGGCGATCACCGCCAAGCACGGCCGGATCCTCGCCTCGGTCGGTGCGCACCATGTGATTTTTCCGGAGGCGACGATGGGTGACCGGGTGGCCCACCTGCTGGCCAGCCGGATGCTCGACTTCATCGAGTTCGACGACGGGTTCGCCATCGCCAAGGTCTGCGCCCCGCCGGACGCCACCGGTCGGACGTTGGCCGAGTCCCGGCTACGCCAGCGGTACGGCATCACGGTGGTCGGGATCAAGGAGCGGGACCGGCAGCTGCGGTACGCGGAACCTGAGACGTTGATCCCGCCGGACGCGCTGCTGATCGTCGCCGGGGTGACCGCGGCGGTCCAGCAGTTCGGCCGGTGAACATGGGCGTGACCGCCTCATCACACCTTCATTTCGTGAGCTGATCAGCCGCTGCACTTTCGCAAACTCGTGACTCAGGCTACAGTCCCTGCATGGGAGCGCTTCCATCGATGGATGTGCCCCCGCTGAGGTAGTCGACGCGTGGCGCGGCGATGGCGACATCACCGTGTCAACCGCACAGCTCCCGAGGCTGGCGGCGGGCCAAGCCCGGACACCGCCGCCAGCCCGCGCACCACCTGTCGAGAGGAGGTGGAACCAGAGCCACTCGCGTGGCCCGGCTCCCGCGCGTCACGCACGACCTGGACGCCAAACCGCTCGTGCGTGTTTTGCAACTGAATGGTGGGGACGGGGGTTGCCCTCCCCGTCCCCACGCTAGTCCCCGATTGTTACGGCGGAGAATCGCCGACAAGTCGGGACCGCGACGTCGGTCCGTCCGAGAGTGCTGTCCAGCCTGCCGATGCATCGGCAGGCTTCGTTGTGTGTGGGCCTCGGAGCGGCGGCTGAGCTGCCGTGCTCGGTCTGCGGCGACGGTCGGACGCAAGCTCGCTCCACCGGCACCGGAGGTTCGATGCTCGTCGATGAGTAGTGGGCAAGCTCACAGTCGGTCGATCCGCTGGTCCGTCCCGGCGTCCGCACCGAAAGCGAGATGCCCATGCCGCAACCGCCACACCACTGCCGCCGGTGGATCCGGCGCGATCCCGACCACCCCCGGCACCCCGACCGTCGCCGGCCAGCCCGAGCCTGCGCCTGACCATGCCGCCCGGCGACGACCAACCACCCACCGCGCCAAGCGCGCTGACCGCCACCACGATCGGCACCGACTCGGTCACCCTGCGGTGGCAGCCGTCCGCCGACAACGTCTACGTCGCCTGGTACGAGGTGCTGCGGGTCAACCCCGACGGCTCCACCACCCCGGTGGCGACCGCCCCGCAACACCCGCCGACCGGACCGACCGCCCGGGTCGGCGCACTGCAACCGCAGACCGCGTACACCTTCGTGGTGCGGGCCCACGACGACGCTGGCAACACCTCACCACCGACCGAGCCACTGACCGTGCGGACCCAGCCACCTGTGGGGCGCCGAACCGGTCGACCTGGTCCCGCCGGACATCACCGTCGCCAACACGACGTGGAACAGCCGGATCCCGGCCGGCGGCAGCGCACAGCTCGGTTTCGTGGTCAGGTACTCGGCGAGCAACCCGCCGCCGACGACCTTCCTGCTCAACGGCGAGCGCTGCGCGTCCTCGGGTTGACCCTCGTCGAAGACGCGCTGGTGACGGCGGCTTGCTAGCCTCGCCCGCATGCGGGTGCTGGTGGTCGAGGACGACCCCGAGGTACGCAGCGCCGTCGTCACCGCGCTGCGCTCCGGCGGATTCGCCGTCGACCAGGCGGCCGACTGGAGCCAGGCCGACCTGAGCATGAGCATCAACGACTACGACTGCCTGGTGCTCGACCGGATCCTTCCGGAAGGCGACTCACTGCACCAGCTCAGCCATCGACGCCGGTCCGGGCTCACCACACCGGCTCTGGTGCTCACCGCGCTGGACAGCGCCGGG
The DNA here is from genome assembly GCF_056160425.1 of Micromonospora sp. ABR4_055. Lineage (NCBI taxonomy): Bacteria > Bacillati > Actinomycetota > Actinomycetes > Micromonosporales > Micromonosporaceae > Micromonospora > Micromonospora sp. ABR4_055. The sequence continues at coordinate 24,178 of NZ_JBSWXD010000085.1, read as the reverse complement.
GACCGGATCGCCGGCTTCCAGGCCGGTGTCGACGACTACGTGGTGAAGCCCTTCGTCACGGCCGAACTCGTCCTGCGGGTCCGGGCGCTCTGCCGACGCCGCGGCGCCACCACCCCGCCGCTGCTGCGGGTGGCGGATCTGGAGGTCGACGCCGCCCGTCGGGAGGTGCGCCGGGCCGGCGTCCTGCTGACGCTCACCCGCAAGGAGTTCGCCGTACTGGAGATGCTGCTGGTCCGGCGTCCGGCGGTGGTCAGCCGAAGCGACCTGTTCGAACACTGTTGGGACGAGCTCGCCGACCCCAGCTCGAACGTGGTGGACGCAGTGGTCGCCCAGCTGCGCCGCAAGCTCGGCGAGCCGCAGTTGATTCACACCGTACGCGGGGTCGGCTACCGGGTCGGCGGGGCGCCGTCGTGACCGCCGGCCGAACTGGCGGGGCGCCGCCGTGAACCGCCGCGACCGGCGGGGTGGCAAGCCGCTGCAGACCGCCGACCGGCTGCGCAACCTGCGGATCCGGATCACGCTGCTGGTGATGGCGATCAACGTGGTCGGCCTGGCCGGAATGGGCGCCGTCGCGCTGCTGGTCGACGGGCGGCAGCGGGACGAGGTGGTCGCCGCCGAGCTGCGGCGTACCGCCAGCACCGCCGCCGCCCTGCTCTACTACGAGTCCGGGGCGCTGCAGCTCGACAAACTGTTCGACGACGCGGTCGCCAACGGCACCACCGCCGTCTACGTGTACGAGGCCGGTCGGGCCGACCTCAGCCTGGTCTTCGCGTACCCGGCCCGGCTGCCGGTCGTCCCGCCGGACAACCTGCTGGCACCGGCCCGGACGGTCTGGACCTCCGGCACCGAGCTCGCCGGCGGAGTCGGCGACACCGCCGGTACCCCCACCCCGCTGCTCGCCGTACCGTTCCAGCACGCCGTCACCGGGGCGGTGGCCGGCGCCGTCGTCGTGCTCGGCGACACCGGGCCGGCCGAGACCGCCAACCAGCGGCTGGCCCTGGCCCTGGTCGCCGGCGGCGTCAGCTTCACCGCGCTGGCCGGCGCCGGCGGTTACCTGCTCGCCCGCCGCGGCACCGAGCCCATCGCCGACGCCCTCAACCAGCAGGAACGGTTCGTTGCCGACGCCGCGCACGAGCTGCGCACCCCGTTGACCGTGATCCGTGCCGTCTCCGAGACCGCGCTGGCCGAGCCGCAGCGCCGCCCGGCGGCGCTGCGCCAGGTGGTGCGCTCCGCCGACCGGCTCGCCGACTCGGTCTCCGTCCTGCTCACCCGGGCCCAGCTCGTCGCCGGCCTGCGTGACCTGCGCCGGGAGCCGTTCCGCCTGGACCAACTGGCCGAGGAGGTGCTGACCGACACCGTCGTCGCGCCGCACCGGGCGGTGCCGGTCACCGAGGCCGTGGTGGCGTACGGCGACCCGGCGCTGGTCCGGATCGCACTGCGCAACCTGATTCAGAACGCGGTCCAGCACGGTCGGGCCGCCGACCAGCCGGCCGAGATCCGGCTCGAGGTCACCGCCGGACCGCCGACCGTCCGGGTACGTGACCGCGGCACCGGGCTCAGCGAAGCTGTCGCCGCCGCGCCCGAGCAGCGGTTCCGCAGCGGCACCGCGGACGGCACCGGGCTCGGGCTGGCCATCGCCAGCTGGGTGGCGCAGCTGCACGGCGGGCAGCTGCGGCTGGTCAACGCCGAAGGCGGCGGTGCTGAGGCCCGGCTGCGGCTGCCCGGCGGTCAGGGCGGGTAGGACGGCATGCCCGAGCGGACCGGTCAGCGTTCCGGGACCACCCCGATCAGGGCACGTAGACCGCGGTGTCGCCGTCGGGGCGGATCGCGAACCAGATGCCCGACTGGCCGTGACCGTTCGCGTCGCCGGGCATCCGGTCACCGGCGTACCCGTACAGCGGCCAGCCGGCCAGGCTCAGCTGCCGGCTCCCGTCGGACCGGTCGAAGCAGCCGACCAGCTGCCGGTCGATCCCCTCCACCCGTACCTCGCTCTCGCAGGGTGCCGGCAGCCAGGATTGCCGGCACTGTCCCTCGCAGGCCGACCAGGTCGGTGCCGCGGTGTCCCGGTCGGAGCGGTACAGCACGAACCCCTGCGCGTCGATGACGATCTCGTCCAGCGTCTGGGAATCGACCGCGTACAGCGCGGTGCCGGTCGCGGTGGACGACGGCGCGGCGGAAACATCCGCCGGGGCCCCCGCCCCGGGATCGCTGCACCCGGTGAGGACCAACCCGGTGAGGGTCAGCACCGCACCCAGGATCAACCGTCTCATCAAAACCTCACGCTCCTACCAGCAGGATAGGCGGGTCCGACCGGGTACAGGAGGTGGACGTGCGTACGTTGCTGCGGCCGACGGCGATGTTCGGCCTGCTGTCGGTGCTGACCGGATGCGTCTCGGCCGGTGGCGAGCAGGCGGCACCGGCCAGCGCCTGCGGCAGCCGCATCGCGGTCCTCGGACCGCTCTCCGGCGACTCGGCCGACCTCGGCGGCAACGTCCGTGACGGTGCCCGACTGGCCTTCGACCAGTACCGGGCGGAGCATCCGGACTGCCCGGTGGAGCTGATCGAGTTCGATTCGCAGGGCGACCCGAAGCAGGCCCCCGCCCTGGCCCAGCAGATCGTTGACGACGCCCGCATCATCGGGGTGGTCGGTCCGGGCTTCTCCGGCGAGGCCGAAGCGGCACTGCCGATCCTCGACCAGGGCGGCGTCGCCACGATCACCACCTCGGCGACCCGGACCGAACTCAGCGAACGAGGCTGGTCCACCTTTCACCGGCTGGTCGGCAACGACGCCGCGCAGGGGCGTGCCGCCGGTCAGTACATCGACCAGGCACTGGGCGGCACGGCGGTGTTCGTCGTCGACGACGGCGGGGCGTACGGCCAAGGGCTGGCCGACCAGGTGGCCGCCAGACTCGGCGCCAAGGTGGTGCAGCGGGCGACGGTCGCCGCCGGAGCGACCGACTTCAGCGCGGTCGTCGGGCAGATCCGTTCAGCCGACGCCGACGTGGTCTTCTACGGCGGCTACTACGCGGAAGCCGGTCGGCTGCGCCGCCAGCTCCGCGCGGCCGACGTCCCGGCGACCTTCGTCGCCGGTGACGGGGCGAAGGCGGACGGCTTTCTCCGCGAGGCCGGCGACGATGCCGAGACCGCAGTGGTGATCACCTGCCCCTGCCTGCCGCCGGAGCGGGCCGGCGCCGAGTTTCCGCAGCGCTACCGGGAACGCTTCGGGGTGGAGCCGGGCACCAACTCCGCTGAGTCGTACGACGCGGCGACGGTGTTCCTCGCCGGGATCCAGGCCGGACACGGTGGCCGGACCGCGATGGCCGCGTTCGTCGACGACTACGACGAGCCCGGGGTCACCACCCGGATCGCCTGGACCGGCACCGGTGAGCTGGTGGCGTCGTCGGTGGTGGTCTGGGCGTTCCGCGTCCAGCAGGGCCGGTTCGTGGCGGAGCGGTCCATCCCGACAAGTTGACCTGCGCGCCCCTGGCGGGCGCGCGTGAACGTGGCAGAGGAGTTCAGTTATGGCCCTACCGACCACGGCTGGTAGTGGTGCCGGCGACACCGGCGCCGGGGCGGACAACCGGCCCGGTGGAGGCACCGAGAAGGTACTGCGTGCCGTCGCGGCCGGCCCGCTCGGCGCGTACCCGCTGCTGGAGGCCGCGTTCTGCTGGAACGAACGGCGGCCGGTCGGCTGGCGCCGACTGGGGCCGGCGTCGGCCACTGCGGACCGGCAGCTACCGGTGGCACAGACCGAGCAGCCCGCGGCCGCGGCCCGGACCGCCCGCCTGCTGTCCACGATCACCTGGTCGGTGACCAGCCCGGTCGGCGCATGCACCTCGCTGACCAGGGTCGATGTGTCCTCGGACGGGTACCACCGGGTGTTGCGGGCGCTGGCCGGCGCGTGGCGCGACGGTCGGCGGATGCTCGGCAGCCCCGGGCTGGCGGCCGCGCACTACCCCGCTGCGCTGGCCGTCTGGCGGATGGCCGCGCTGCTGGCTCCGGCGGACCGGACCGCCGGGGTGCTCGCCATCTCGGTGAGCACCCCGGCTGCGGCGCTGCTGCGAAGTGCCGCACCGGCGTTGGCGCTGCCGCACACGGTCGTCGAGCGCAGCGGGCGCAGCACCGTGATCCGGGTGGACCGCCCGACGCTGTTCCGCCGGCTGCTGACCGAGATCGACCCGGCCGTCGCCGGTCCGAGCGACGGCACGCCCGCCGGACGGCAGCTGGTGGCGGTCGGACGCCGGCTGCCGTCCGGATCGATGCGCCGGCTGGCAGCCGCCGGTTGACCGGACTGTCGGCCCGGTCGGCCGAGTCCGCAGCCGGTCAGCAGGTCAGCTGGCTGCGGCGGGGCCGGCCCGGCGGCGTGGCCGGCGGGTCAGCCCGAAGCCGACCACGCCACCGACGGCGGCCAGTACGCCACCGGCCACCGTCCAGAACCACCGACTCGTCAGGCCGGGCAACCAGTCGCTGAACCAGCCGGCAACACTGTCCCACCAGGACTGTTCGCTGACCTGACCGGTGGCGTCCGCCGGGTCGGTGTCGCCGGTCGCGCTGGTGAGCACCGCCCCCTGCCGTACGGTCGGCGTCAGCGGCGCCTCCAGCCGGCCGCCCTCCGGGCTGGTGTCGTCCGAGATATCGGCGCTCACCCGTAGCTCGACCTGCACCGGCAGACCGAGGTCCTGCTCCGGCAGGTCGGTGACGGAGAGCCGGACGTAGTAGGTGCCGGGTAGCGGATCGGCGGACCACGGCTCCGCCCAGGCTCGGACCTGCCGCAGTGCGCAGCCCGCCCGTACCTGCCGGTCAGTGGCGGATCCGACGGGTGACTGCATGCCCGCGGTGCACGGCTGGCGGCGGCGCAGCCCGTCGAACACGTCGATGGTCCAGGTCGACGCGCCGCTGCGCGCCGCTGCATCGGCGAGGGTCACGGTCGCCGCGATCGAGCTGGTCTGGCCGGCCTGGGCCGGGAACGACCAGTACAGGTACTCACCGGTCGCGGCGGAGACCCGGACCGGCTGGTCGATGTGGACCGCCGCAGCGGTGAGGAACGACGTTCCGGCCTTGGTGAGGGTGGCCTCCGCCGGTGCCGGGGTGGGGCCTTCGGCCGCCGCCGGGGTCGCGACAAGGAGGACGGCGGCGCCAGCGGTGCCGACGGCCAGGCCGGCGCGGGTCAGCCGGAATGTACGACGGGTCAACTCAGCTCTCCTTCCAGACGGTGGTCCACCAGCGGGTCAGCCAGCCGGCGAGGACTCCGGTGACCAGCCCGGCGAGGCTCAGCACGACCAGCAGCAGCCAGCCACGGCCGAGACCCGGGCTGTCCGGGAAGGGGGAGGCGGCGACCAGATCGACGGTGAGCTCGATCGGCATGCCAGGGGCGTCACCGGCCCCGCCAGCGGCGGCGAACGAGTTGCTGACCACCAGGCAGACCTCGGCGGGCGGTGGCTCCGTGCCGGCGGCCGTCGACGCGGCGGCGGAGACGGTTCCGGACGGCGTACCGGCCGGGTCAGAAGTTCCACCGGTGTCGTCGGTCTGGCCGGTGCCGTCGGCGCGGTCGGTGTCGCCGTCCGGGCCGGTGTCGTCGGTCCGGTCGGTGTCCGGGCCGGCGGACCATCGCAGGCCGGTGGAGAGTACGTCGGTCCGGCCGCTGCCGGCGTCGGTACCCCGGACCAGCTCGCGGCCGTTGGGATGGACGGCCCGGAGCAGGATCCCGTAGTCCCGGTTCACCGGGCGGTCCAACGCGATGCTCACCGAGGCGCGCAGCTCCTGGTCCGCCCGGATCGGTACGCGGTACCAGCGGTGCTCCTCGAAACGTTCCCGGTCGGTGTAGACACCTGCCGCGAGCAGCGGCGCCGCCGTGCAGTCGGTACTGCCGGTGACCAGCTCCGGGGTCCGGGTGTAGGTGTCCTGGGCCCGGTCGACCAGCTGGTTGATCCGGTCGGCGAGCTGGTCGGCGCTCTGCGCGGTGGTGTACGTGCCGCCGGTGGCCCCGGCGATGCAGACCAGCTGCTGGCGGACCTTGTCGTCGAGGGTGAGGCCGAGCGTGTCGACGATCAGCCGGGTGCCCTGGGCGGCGAGTTCCCGGGCGACGTCACACGGGTCGGGCGGGGCGCAGGTGTCCTCGCCGTCGGTGATCAGGACGATGCGTCGGGCGGTCTCACCGGAGCCGAGATCCTTGGCCGCCTCCCGCAGCGCCAGCCCGATCGGGGTGAAGCCGGTAGGCCGCAGACTGGCGATCGCGGCCTTCGCCTGGTCGCGGTCGACCGGCCCGACCGGTACGATCTGCTGGGTGTCCTGGCAGCCGAGGGCCTTGTCGTCGCCGGGGTAGGTGGCCCCGAGGACCCGGATGCCGAGGTCGGTGCCCGCCGGCACGGCGTCGACGACCTCGTTGAACGCGCGCTGGGCGACGGCCATCCGGGTCTGGCCGTTCATGTCGGGCTCTCGCATCGAGCCGCTGACGTCCAGGACCAGCTGCATCCGCAGGTTCTCGGTGGTCTCGTCGGCACCGGCGGGCGGGGTTCCGGGCAGGATGATGACGCCCAATAGTCCGATCAGGACAACCTGGGCGGTACGTCTGATGATCACCGGGCGATCTTAGTGATCCTCCAATGTGCCCTCCGCAGTGGCAGGGTGCGGCCCGGTGCGTCCGACCGGCCGTCACGCGTACCGGCTCAGTCGCGGTGTGGGGTCTCGAACAGTTCAGTGACCATCTTGGCGTAGTCGCGGGCCATGTCGCCGAACTGGTAGCTGCGGGCGGCGGCCCGGGCAGCCAGCTCCACGTGCCTGCCGCGCAGCCCGGTCGAGGCCAGCAGGGCGTCGGTCAGCCCGTCGCGGGCCGCCGGGTCGAAGCCGATGGTGTACGCCGGATCCAGCAGTGCGGTCAACGCACCCAGCCTTGGCGCCACCACCGGGCGGCCGAACGAGACCGCCAGATGGAAGCTGCCCGAGTTGAGCACCGTGCGGTACGGCAGCACCACCGTGTCCGCCGCCTTGAAGTAGAACTGGACCTCCTTGTCGGGGACCGGATCGAACATCGCGGTGATCCGGGGGTCACGGTCGCAGCGTTCGGCCAGCCCGTCGCGCGGGTCGAGCCGTTTCGGCGCCCCCGCGACGATCAGCCGCAGCCGGGGGTCCTGCTCGCCGGCCGCGTTGAACGCGTCGAGCAGTTCGCTGACCCCCTTGTACGGTCGGATCCCACCGAAGAACAGTAGGACGTGGTCGTCGGCGGCGTACCCGAACCGGCGACGGGCCGCGAGCCGACTCACCGAGTCGGGATACACCCCGAGGTAGCTGCTGTGCCGGACGATCCGGACCTTCTCCGGCGGCAACGGATAGTGTGGCGTGGTCGCCGCCACCGTCTCCGGGCAGAGCAGGTGCACGACGTCGGCCTCGGCGGCGAGGTACCGGGCCAGTTCCTTCTCCACCTCCGGGTACTTCCACTCGTGCGGGAAGACGTTGTGGATGGTCCAGATCAGCCGGCCGCCCCGCCGCCGTAGGTCGGCGATCCGGTTCTGGAACTCGGCCAGCCGCGTCGCCGCCTGCTGGTCGTCGGTGGCCGGGTGCACGATCGGATCGGTCCAGTGCACGTGCAGGACGTAGTTGTCCAGCCGACCAGCGGCCAGGTGCGGGGCGGCGGAGTCCCGGACGGCGTCGGCGACCGGGAACCACCGCACCCCGACGTCGGGTAGACCCGACATCAGCAGCTGCTGGTACGGATTGTCCACGTAGTAGGGGTACGCGCCGACGAACCGGCTGTTGGCCCGGCGCGGCTGCGGGTCCAGGCCGTCGATCACCGCGTGCAGGTCCGCCGCCCGGCGGGCGAACGAGTGCCGTTCGCGTACCACCGCGGACAGCTGGCCGGCCAGCGCGACGGTGCCGGCGGGGTCGCCGGTCAGCCGGGCGATCAGGTCGCCCAGGCTGGCCGCGTCGCTGTACGTGGGAAGCTCCGCCAGCCCGAGTTCGGCGAGCCCGATCCGACAGTTCGTCAGGGGCAGCGCGCCCGCCGCCAGGCTCTCCAGCAGCCGCGAGTTGACGTTGCCGTACGGCCGGGTGGTGTGGTTGAGGTCGTCGAGCACCAGCAGCGCCCGCCGGTACAGGCCCGGCAGGTTGAAATAGCTGGTCGGGCCGCCGGCGTACCGGGAGAAGTACGAGTTCAGCCCGCGCTTCTCGCCGAAGACGACGAACGGGAAGGTGATGTCCACCCCGCGCAGGCACTGGTACAGGTGCCGCTCCCGGCCCCACGAGTTGACCGTCGTCACCGCTCCACCGCGGACCTGGTCGGCACCGGGCAGGGTGAACAGCTCGGTGTCCACCCCGAGCGGCAGCAACCCGACGGGCCCGTCGTAGTGCTCGCGCAGCCGGCTGACCGAGGCGGAGGAGGAGGCGACCACCGTGTCGAACAGGGCGAGGTGCGGATGCTCTCGCCAGCGGTCGGTCTCGTTGCGGACCCAGGCGACGATCCGGCAGCGGTCCGGCACGGTCAGCGGGTCGAACGTCGGGATCATGGCGAGCGCCACGTCGGTCTCCGGTGGCAGCTCCGCCCAGCGCTCCGCCGGCAGGTACGCGACCTCGTAGCCGTGCCGCTGCAGGTAGCGGCCGATCCCGACGGCGACGTAGAGGTCGCCACGGCCGGCGTCCAGGTCGACGGTGGAGACGCAGAACGCCACCCGCACCGCGTCCGAGCGGTGAAACCGGTCCTTTGCGCAGGCCCGCCGGTAGGCGTCGCACAGCACCGGATCAGCGGTCAGCCCGTGGAACTGGGCCGGCACGTTGGTGGCCGGCGCCCCTCGGCCGTCCGAGCTGTCGGCGCTGGCACCGGTGCCGGCCGTGGCGCGTCGGTTGGTCGACCGGCTCCGTCGGCGTTTGACGGCCCGCAGGCCCTCGTTCGGCCGGAACACGTACCGGACCATCTTTCCGGCCCGGTACGTGTTGCTGTTGGTCATCTTGTTGATCCGGGTCTGCAGCCTCGTGGCCGTCTCCTGCAGCTCCTTGACCTTCTGCTGAGAGTCCTTGAGCTTCGCCTGGAACTGCGTCCGTTCCTGCTCGGCCCGGCGCAGCGTCTCACGGGCCTGCAGCGCGTCGAGTCGTTCCTGGCCGACCAGGTCCTGGGCGAGGCGGAACTGCTCGTCCAGTTGCCGGTGCCGGTGCTGCAGGTCGTCGAGTTGCGCGGTCAGCCGCTCGTTGACGGCCAGCGCGTCGAGGTGGGCCGAATGCTCGGCGGTGAGCCGCTGCTCGGCGAGGCTGATCCGGACCGCCTCGGTGGACGGCCGGCACTCCACGACGTACTGGTAGGTTTCGGCCTCCGCACCGAGTTGGGCCACCATCCGGCGCAGTTCGGCGCTGATCTCGAAGGCGCGGGCGCGGTGCGGAGTCTGCTCGGCGGACCGGATCGTCCGGTGTGTCGCGCTGACCAGGAACCCGTTCGACTCCAGCAGCGTCTGCATGCTGGTCCGGGTGAAGAAGCGCAGGTGGGTCGAGTCCAGCAGGCCCGTCCTGGTGTACTCGAAGTTGCCCGTCATCAACTCGATGATGATCGACTCGTGCGCCATGTTCGGGAAGCTGACGACCAGCAGACCGTCCGGAGCGAGGATCTTGTCGTCCCGCAGTGCGCGCAGGACGGAACCCGGTTCGATCAGATGCTCCAGCACGTCGGCGAGGATCACCACGTCGTACTCGCGGCCGGCCAGCGCACCGGGCCAGTCCGGTTCCCGCAGGTCGACGACCATCGTCTCCTGTACGCCGCCGGCCCGGGCCTCGGCGAGCGCCTCGGTGTCGACGTCGGCGCAGGTGACGGTACGTCCCGCGACGGTGGCGAGCATGCCGGAGACGATGCCCGGCCCCGAGCCCAGATCGAGCACCCGGGGACCGCCGCTCGCCGCCAGCCGGTAGACGGCGGCGGCGGTGTTGTTGGTGTCCTCCGGCTCGAAGCTGTAGGAGTATCTGCTCATTGCCGTCTCCGCGGGTGCGCCGTGGGCCTCGTCGGCCGGGCGGTGCGTAGTGGGGGCGCAGGGGGTGGCTGAACAGCAACTTTACTGGATCAACGGGGTGACTGGCGGCGAAGCGACAGCAACCACGTCAAGTCCGGTTACCGGGCCGACCCGGCCCGGTTAGCGAACCGCCCGTCTGCGGCTAGCCCGAGACGAGTGCGTCGATGTCGTCGCGGCGGCCGAGTCGACCGTCCCGGCCGTCGGCGAGAGCCAGTTCGACGAGCTTTTCGTAGCCGCCGCGCAACTGCGGGGCGTGGGTGTCGACCTGCCGGAGCCAACAGGTGACGAACGCCTCGAGCTCCGACTCGATCTCGCTCAGCGGGGCGGTGAAGAACCGCTTGCTGAAGTGCATCCGGTTGCGGCACATGTAGTAGACGTAGTACGGCGGCGGGTACCTGCCGGCCGACCGCTTGTAGTGCCACACCCGGGAGTAGGGCGCGAGGACGGTGCGCCAGCCGGCCTGCTGGGCTCGCAGGCAGTAGTCGGTCTCCTCGTAGTAGAGGAAGTAGTCCTCGGAGAGCAGACCGATCTGGCGGAGCGTCTCCCGCCGGATCAGGAAACACGCGCCGGTGACGTAGTCGACGTCGCGCACCGCTCCGTCCGGCACGGACGGATCGAACACCCCGGCGTCGGCGTGGTACGTGGACCCGTGGCCCTTGATCACGCCGCCGTTGAACAGGATGCGGGCCGGGTGTCCGCCGTCGAGGATGCGGCTGCCGACGATCCCGGCGTCCGGATGCTCCTCGGCGGTGCGCAGCAGGCGGGTCAACGTCTCCGCGCTGACGACCGCATCCGGGTTGAGCAGCCAGACGAACTCGGCGGACGACGTCAGAGCGGCCCGGATCCCGATGTTGCAGCCGGCGGCGAAGCCGACGTTGTCGCCGGCCGAGACGACCTCCACGGCCGGATCCAGCAGGTCGGTGAGATCGGGCCCGTGGTGCTCCCGTTCGGTGTTGTCGACGACGATCACCCGCTGGTCGGCGGTGTCACTGGCCTGCAGCGAGGTGAGGCAACGGACAGTGTCGTCGTAGTGCCGGTAGTTGACTACGACGGTTGCTACCCGCGGCCCGATTCGCACCGGTGACCTCCCGAACGGCAGGCGTCCGCAGCCGGTCCGTCCACCCGGGCCGAGGCTATCAGCTCGGCCGCCGGGTGTACGGCGGACCGCGCGGAGCCGGTCCGCCGTACACCGCTTGGTCATCGCCAGGTGTCGGTGAGGGTCGTCGCGTCGCCGGCCGGGGTGGCACTGCGGTTGCCGCCCGACTCCCAGTCGACAGTGCCGTCCGGTGCCCGCTTGACGTACTTGTACTCGAAGGACTCACCGGCCGGCAGCGCGACGCTGCCCGACCAGACCGGGTAGTCGTCCGCAGCGAGGGCGACCGCCCGGGTCGGGTCCCACGAGCCCAGCGCCGGGACCGAGCCGACGACCAGGACGTCCTGGCCGTACCAGGTGGTCGCGGTGACGTCGAAGGTGACCGCGACGGTGCCCGGCCGCTCTCCGCCGGAGCCGGGCTGGCCCCAGGTGGCGGTGAGCGGGGTGCCGCCGACGCCGCTGCGGTTGGCGCCAGCTTCCCACTCGACCGCGCCGTTCGACGCCACCTTGACCAGTTTCCACTCGAACGCCGTTCCGTCCGGGACGTCGACGGAGCCGGTCCAGGTCGGGTAGCTGGCCGCGTCGGTGCCCAGCGGTGCCGCGTCGGCCGGGTTCCAGGAGCCGAGTTCGGGCAGCGAGCCGACCACCCGTACCTGCTGGCCGGGCGTGGTCTGCACGGTCACCGTTACCGGGGTGCCGTCGCCCGGGGGCGGATCGACCGGGCCGCAGCCGGCTGGGTCGGTGCAGTCGAGCCGCGCCGCGACGTGCAGTGCCACCGCCCGGTTCGCCGGGATGTCGGCGTGGAAGCCGCCGTCGGTGACGGCGATCGTGCCACCGGTGCAGGTGCCACTGTCCGCCCGGTAGGTGCCCCGGGCCACGTTGCAGTACCAGCCGTCCGGCAGGCTGGTGGTGAAGCTGCGGCTCCAGGTGCTGCCGGTCGCGTTGAACGCGGCGTACCCGCGGTCGGCGCGGGCGAAGCCGAGCCGGCCGTTGCCGTCGGTGAGCACGGCGCTGATGCCGGCGCCGGCGGTGGCGTTGCGGAAGCCGACCATCCCGGCGACCTGCTCGTCGCGGTGCTCACAGATCCACTCTGCGCTGGCGCAGTCGGTCGGCAGCGTGGTGCCGTCGCCGGTGCTCGGCGGCCCTTGGGCGACCACTGGGCCGAAGGCATAGCTGGACATCAACTGGGGGGTCCCGTACGGGTGGGCGAGCATGAACGCGTCGGCCAGGTAGTAGCGGTCGCCGTCCTGGTAGGTGAGCGTCGGGGTGGCCCGCTGGGTGTCGTGGTTGTCGATGAAGACGACGGCCTGGTCGCCGGTCAGCCCGCCGTAGTGCGGCACGCTGGCCAGCTGGGCGATGGTGCCGTCGCGGAAGGCCGCGGAGACCGCCCGCTGGTAGTCGAAGTTGGTGACCTTGCCGTACGGCGCGTATGCGGTGTACGGGATGGTGCCGTCGCCGTACACCTCGTGGAACAGGTCGGGTCGGCCGCCGAAGCCGGGCACGTCGTCGAGTCGGGAGATGATGTCCGCCAGGTGGGCTTCCTGGACGTGTTTTGCGGCGTCCACCCGGAACCCGGCGACGCCGAGCGCGATCACCGAGTTCATGTACTTGGCGATCTTGCGGCGTACCTCCGGATCGGCGGTGTTGAGGTCGGCCAGGTCGAGCAGTTCGCAGTCCTGCACCTCGGTCTTGCTGCCCCAGTTGCTGATGGTGCGGTAGCAGGGGCCGAAGTCGGCGTAGCCGTAGCTGTCGCCGGAGCCGTCGCCGAACAGGTCCGGGTAGCCGTACTTGCTGTAGACGGTGCCGGCGCTGCCCGGCCCGCTGCCGACCGATCCGGTGCCGCTCATGTGGTTGAGCACCATGTCGACGTAGATCTTCACGCCCTGGTCGCGGCAGCGTTCGACCATGTCGACGAAGTCGGCCCGGTCGCCACGCCGGGTCTGGTCGATTCGGTACGAGACCGGCTGGTAGTCCTGCCACCAGGGGTAGCTGGCACCTTCGGCGCTGGGCAGCAGCACATGCTCCTGCGGCGGGGATACCTGGACCCCGCCCCAGCCGTCCGGGCCGAGTGTTGTCTCGCACTCCTCGGCGATGGAGTTCCACCGCCACTGGAACAGGTGCACGATCGCGTCGCCGTTGCCGACGGCGGTGGCGGTCGCCTCGGCGGTCGTGACCGGGGCCGCTGCCGGGTCTGTGGCGAGGGCCGCTGCGGGGGTAGTGGCGGTGGCGGGCGCGGGCAGGGTGACGGCCAACGGGATTCCGATGACGGCCGCCACGGCGGCGGCCATCGGTCTGGACACGGTCGATCCGGGTACGGACATCAGCGCTCCAATGCTGGTGACGGCTTGCCTGCGAGGAGGCACAGGTCAGGGCTCTGAAAGAACCTGCAAGGATCGCAAGTAGTTTCAGCCATGTGGTGAGGGTAACAATCAGACGTCTCGCTGTGAACAGCTTGTTTCGGCCGCCAGGCTGGGGTGCTCCGAGCTGTGCCCGCCGACAGGGCCGCAAGAACTGACATCCTCTTGCAGCAGGATCTGTCGCTCTGGGGATCCGGGCTGGGGTCAGCCTGCGGTCCGCGGAGCCCGCTCCCGGCCACCGCCGGTCGGCCGGCCGGCGGCCCCGACCGCCTCACTGACCGCCGCCACCACCGCCGGGTCGGCGTCCGGACGGGACAGCAGGATGAACTCCACCTCGCCCAGCGGCGGCAGATCGGCCGGGGCCACCGGGGTCAGGCCGGCCGGCACCAACCGGGCCGAGTGCGGCAGCAGGCCGAGGCCGGCGCGGGCGGCGGCCACCAGCCCGCCGAGGCTGCCGCTGGTGCAGGCGATCCGCCACGGCTGACCGGCGGACGAGAGCGCGGCGAGCGCCTGCGCCCGGGAGATGCTCGGCGGCGGGTAGACCACCAGCGGCACCGGTTCCCCGGCGGTGCGCCGTGGCGGTGTGGGCTGATCCGCCGCGCCCAGCCAGACCAGCCGGTCACGCCAGACCAGAGTGCCCCGGGACTGACCCGCCAGGCGTTTGGCGAAGACCAGGTCGAGTGCCCGGGCGTCCAGCAACTGGTGCAGTGTGCCGCTCAGCGCCACGGTCAGCTCGACGTCGACCAGCGGGTTGCGGCGGCGGAAGGTCTGCAGCACGTCCGGCAGGTAGCTGGAGATCAGGTCCTCGGAGACGCCGAGGCGCAGCTTGCCGCGTACCACCGTGGTGCTGAAATGCCGGCGGGCCCGGTCGTGCGCGTCGAGAATGTCCCGGGCGAAGCTGATCATCGCTTCGCCGTCCACCGTCAGCTGCACGGTGTGCGTGTCGCGCAGCAGCAACGGCCGTCCGGCCGCCTCCTCCAACCGCCGCACGTGCGCGCTGACCGTGGACTGCCGTAGACCGAGCCGCTCGGCGGCTCGGGTGAAGCTCAGCAACTGGCTCACCGCCAGGAAGCTGCGCAGCTGGACAGGCTCGTACACGACCTGCATGCTATCGCGTTACGCGATGACAGTCAGTGCGGTGATCAGCTTTCCCGCTGATCGGCCAGCCGCTCAGAATGGGTGGACCAACCCCTTGTCCACCTGGAGCACCCGGATGCGCTGGCCCCGCTGGCTGATCATCGACCCGTTCATCGCGATGCTGTTCGCCGTCGTGGCGCTCGCCGCGCTGCTCCCGGTCCGCGGCACCGCCGCCTCGGTCGCCGGTGTCGTCGCCAGCGTCGGCATCGCCCTGCTGTTCTTCCTGCACGGGGCCAGGATCGCCCCGGCGGCGGCGCTCGCCGGCGCCCGACACTGGCGCCTGCACACCGTGGTGCTGAGCACCACCTTCGTGGTCTTCCCGCTGCTCGGTCTGGCCGTTGCGCTGATCAGCCCGCAACTGCTGCCGGCCGAGCTCTACCAGGGGGTCCTCTTCCTCTGCGTGGTCCCCTCGACGGTGCAGTCGTCGATCGCGTTCACCTCGATCGCCCGGGGCAACGTGCCGGCCGCCGTGTTCAGCGCGTCGTTCTCCAACATCGCCGGGGTCGCGCTCACCCCACTGCTCGCCGTGCTGCTCATGCAGAACACCGGTGACCTGCGGCTGACCGCAGGTTCGATCGGCTCGATCGTCGGGCAGCTGCTGCTACCGTTCGTCGCGGGTCAGCTGTCCCGGCGGTGGACCGCTGACTGGATCGGCCGACACAAGAGCCTGACCTCGGTGGTCGACCGGGGCTCGATCCTGCTGGTGGTCTACACCGCGTTCAGCGCCGGTGTGGTCGCCGGGATCTGGCAGCAGATCGCCGTCAGTCAGCTGCTGGTTCTCGGCGCCACCGTCGGTGCCCTGCTGGCGGTGGTGATGGGGCTGCTGTTCGGCGTCACCCGGCTGCTCGGCTTCGACCACGCCGACCGGGCCGCGACGGTCTTCTGCGGCGCCAAGAAGAGCCTGGCCACCGGGTTGCCGATGGCGGCCGTGCTGTTCAGTCCGCAACTGCTCGGCCTGCTGGTCCTACCGCTGATGATCTTCCACCAGATCCAGCTGATCGTCTGCGCGGCCCTGGCCCGGTGGTGGTCGCACCGGGCACCAACGGTCCGTCCGTCAGGCGAGACGACCCGGGTGTAGGTGTGGTCGGCCGACGGTGGGTCGGGCCGGTCAGCGGACGACGACCGAGTCGAGCTGCTCGGCGCCGTACCGCTCGATGTACCGCTCCAAGGTGTCGTCGCGCACCGCGGTCCAGAAGCCGACACCCTGATAAGGGTCCAGCCACATCACCCACTGGTCGCCGACGTACCCGGTGTCCGCCACCGGGGCGGTGACGAACCGGACGTCGTTGCGGATCTTGCGCAGGTCGAAGGCGAGCTGCCGGAGTTTGTCGTTGGTCAGGCCGTCGTCGACGGTGACGGTCGCGGTGATTGCGTCGAGCAGCGCGCCGAGCTGTCGCGGGCTGGTCAGGGTGTCCCGGTCGAGGGTCTCGTCGAGCAGCGCGCGCAGGTAGTTCTGGTGGCGGCGCATCCGGTCGAAGTCGCCCTCCGGCAGGCCGTGGCGCTGGCGAACGTACTGGACGGCCTGCTCGCCGTTGAGCCGTTGCAGTCCTGCGGGCCAGGTCGACTGCAGGCTCGGTCCGGGCGTCCCGGCCGGGATATCCACGGTCACCCCACCGACCGCGTCGGTCAGGTCCTGCAGCCCGACGAGGTCGATCAGGGCGACGTGGTCGATGCGCAGCCCGGTCACGTTCTCGACCGTCTGTACGGCGAGGCTGGCACCACCGAGCGCGTACGCAGAATTGATCTTGAGGTTGCCGTGCCCGGGGACCGGCACCCACGAGTCGCGGGGGATGGAGACGACGTACGCCCGCTCCCGGTCGGCGGTGATCCGGACCACCATCAGCGAGTCGGTCCGGCCGTACGGCCCGGCGGGGGAGTCCGCGCCGGTGGCGCTGGAGGCGAGGCTGTCGATGCCGGCGAGCAGCACGGTCAGCCCTTCCGGCGTCGGTGCCGGCCGCTGGTCGGCCGGGATCGTGGCGAACGGGTCGGGGATCCGCTTGATCTCGCCGAGGTAGTAGTGACTGACGACGGCCACCCCGGCCACCCCGGCGAGGGCGGCGACCACCAGGCCGGTGATGCCGAGCAGGGCGATGCGGCGCAGCCGGCGACGGCCGTGCCGGGCCGGTGGCCGCCGGTGCCGGCCGGTGCCGGCGCCCGATCGGGTCAACGTCACCGGGCTGGTCGCTGAGACCCCCGGCTGCCGGTCGGACCGCTGCGGCTGGTCCGCGGTCGTGGCCCACTGGCCGTACGCCTGGTCGGTGGTGGCCCATTGGTCGTGCTGCTGGTCGATGGTCCACTGGTGTGACTCGGCCCAGTCGTCGTCCGCCGTGGCGGGGCGGTGCTGGCCCTGGTCGTGCGCGGGCGCATCAACCCAGTTCTCCCGGGCCGGTGCCGGATTGTCCTGATCGTCAGGTCGCCCGGTCATGTGATCACCTCTGGCTCGATCGCTGAGAGACCCAGGCTAACCAGACATTACGGATCTATAACGCCAATCGGCTAAAATCAAGACGAGACTCGGGCTGGCCGGCGTCGTCGGGTGAACCGGATCGACAACTCGGCACCCGGCACAGCCAACTCGGTTTAGCGTCACAATATGTCAGCAATAGTCGGTATTGTCGGTGAGGCCGGCGGTCGCAGCCAGAGTGCCGACCAACTCGCCCTGGCCTGCACCCCGCACGACCTTCAGCGGACCGGTCGCTACCTGGACGACCGGGCGGCGATCGTCGCCCGCTGGTCCGACGAGGACCGGGCCGTGGCCCGGTCGCCGCGCTACCCGGGTCGGTCGCCGTACTACACGGCCACGACGGACGCGGTCGCGGTCAGCTGCACCGCCCAACCCGACCTGCTCGACCTGTATCGTCGGCACGAAACGGCGGCCGTCACCAGGCTGACCGGCGACTTCGCGATCGCGGTCTGGGACCGCGACCGGAACCAGCTGATACTGGCGGCCGACCGGACCGGCGAGCGGACGCTGTACTGGCGGCTCAGCGGCGGCCAGTTGATCTTCGCCTCGCAGCTGCGGGCGTTGCTGGCCGATCCATGTACCGGCCAGGAGCTCGACCCGGTCGCACTGCACCACTACCTGACCTACCGGTACGTCCCCGCGCCGTGGACGATCTACGCCGGCATCCACAAGCTTCCCCCGGGCACATCGCTGATCTGGGCGGACGGGCGGGTCACCACCCGTCGCTACTGGACACTCGACGCCGCTGCCGGGCCGTCGGCACCCGGTATCGACCAGGCCGCCGAACAGCTACGCGAACGGCTGGTCGACGCCGTGCGCTCCCGGCTGCCGGCCACCGGGTCGCCGCAGGTGCTGCTCTCCGGCGGGATCGGCGCCACCCTGGTCGCGGCCGCCGTGACCCGCAGCACCAGCGTCAGGGCGCACACCTGCTCGGTCGGGTTCGGCGACCCCCGGCTCGACCAGCGGGCGGCGGCGCGAGGCGTCGCCCGGGCGCTCGGCACCGAGCACCAGGAGTATCGGGTGACCGGGCTCGACCCGGCCGTACCGCAGCAGATCGCCGGCCTGTTCGAGGAACCGTTCGCCAGCCCGGCCGCGATCCCCGCCTACCTGGTCGCTCGGTACGCCGGGGTGCGGCGGGCGGAGGCGTTCTGCGGCCTCGGCGGTGCCCTGCTGTACGGCGGGTTCCCGCACCACCTGCTGCTCGGCTGGCTCAACGGCTGGCCGCAGCGGCCGGCCGGACTGCCCGGGTTGCAGCGGGCCGGGGCCGCGCTGGTGCGGCGGAGCACGGCCGGAACCCCGGTGCGTCGGCTCGGCCGGCTGCTGGAGGTCGCCGGCTGCCCACCACCGACCCGGTACGCACGGATCGTCGCCGAGTGCAGCGCCGAGCAGAAGAACGCCCTCTACGGGGCGCGGCTGCGCGACGAACTCGCCAACGTGGACAGCGGTTTGCTGGCTGAGGCGGCCTACCTCGCCTCGTCAGGGGACTCCCAGGCGACCCGGATGACCGACGCGGACCTGCACGGATACCTGCCGGGCGACGTACTCGCCCGGTGGTCGACCGTGTCGGCCGGCGCGGGACTACGGCTGCAGGCGCCGTTGCTCGACCACCGACTGCTCGAGTGGGTGGCCGGCCTGCCGGCATCGTGGAAGGTGCCGGGGCGGCGGCGGAACCTGGCGCGGCGGGCGGCGGCCGGCTGGTTGCCGGGCCGGGCGGTCACGTCCGAGCCGGTGGACGCCCGGCCACCGCTGGCCAGCTGGCTGCGGGCCGAGCTGCGCGAACTCGCCGGGGACCTGCTCACCGACCGGACCTTCCAGGACCGTGGCCTGTTCCAGCCGGCTGCGGTCCGCCGGCTGCTCGACGAGCACCAGGCCGGGGTGGACCACGCCGGCGAGATCTACACGGTGCTTCAACTCGAACTCTGGCTGCGGCACCGGCCGGGGTCGGTGAGAGACCCCGCACTTGCTGGTCAGCGCGACATGACCTTGGAAGAATCGGGGTACGGCACAACTGGCGCCGGAGGTTGTCCGGCGGCGGCATCGCCAACCGGAGACCTTCGGTAACCGTGCCGGAACGGATAGTGTGATCATCATCGACGCGCCGGTCAACCAGGACCGGCGTCGCTGTACCTGCTGCATGTACGTGGAGGTGGAGTTCTCTACATGACCGACCCGACCCCCACCAAGGCCTCCGGATCCGGCGACAAGTCCGGATCGAGCAAAAAGTCGGACTCAACCAGGCCGCCGGAGTCCCGGCGTCCGTTCCAGCTCTCCTCCTGGGCGGAAGCCAAGTTCATCGGCGACGTGCTCCGCACCGAGACCGTCGGCGGCGGGCTGCTGCTGCTCGGCGCGGTCATCGCGCTGATCTGGGCCAACTCCCCGTGGGGCGACGCCTACACGGACCTGGGCCAGTTCGTGCCCTGGCCCGGCGGGGCACCGCTGCACCTGGACGTCGACCTGGCGCACTGGGCGGCGGACGGCCTGCTGGCGATCTTCTTCTTCGTGGTCGGTCTGGAACTCAAACGCGAATTCGTCGCCGGTGAACTGCGCAGCCCACGCCGGGCCGCGCTGCCGGTGATCGCCGCGGTCGGCGGCATGGCCATGCCGGCGCTCATCTACGTACTGATCAACCTGAACACCGGCGACAGCGCGCTGCGCGGCTGGGCGATCCCCACCGCCACCGACATCGCGTTCGCCCTCGCCGTGCTCGCCGTCATCGGCTCCCACCTGCCGCAGGGCCTGCGCGCCTTCCTGCTCACCCTGGCCGTCGTCGACGATCTGCTGGCGATCACCATCATCGCGTTCTTCTACACCGAACAGGTCAACTTCCTGGCACTGGCCGGTTCCCTGCTACCGCTGCTCGCCTTCGCGCTGCTGCTGCGGTTCGGCAGGACCTGGTGGTGGGCGCTGATCCCGCTGGCCGCCATCACCTGGACGCTGATGCACGCCTCCGGCGTACACGCCACCATCGCCGGCGTACTGCTCGGCTTCATGGTGCCGGTGCTGCCCCGCAAGGGCGAGCAGCACGGCCTGGCCGAGCACTTCGAACACCGGTGGCGGCCGGTCTCCGCCGGCTTCGCCGTGCCGGTCTTCGCCTTCTTCGCCGCCGGGGTGTCGCTGCGTGACGGCGGCATCGGCTCGGTGCTGACCGATCCGGTGGCGATCGGGGTGATCGCCGGTCTGGTCCTCGGCAAGACGATCGGCATCCTGGGCGCCACCGGGCTGATGACCCGCTTCACCCGCGCCGACCTGGGCGGGCTGAAATGGGTCGACCTGCTCGGGGTGTCGCTGCTGGCCGGCATCGGGTTCACCGTCTCGCTGCTGATCGGCGAGTTGGCGTTCGGCGCCGGCAGCGACCGCGACGCCCACGTCAAGGCGGCCGTCCTGATCGGCTCGCTGACCGCGGCGATGCTCGCCGCCATCGTCCTCAGCCGGCGCAACAAGGTCTACCGGCGGATCTCCGAACAGGAACGGCAGGACCGCGACGGCGACGGAATCCCGGACATCTACCAGCAGCTGCCGCAACCGACACCGGACGACGACCGCCGCTGACCCGGAGTGCCCCGGCGGCGACCCCGCAACCTGGTCGTACCCCCTGGTCCTGCTCCTAGTCGAGGGACAGGTCCAGCAGCGACCGGAGTGCGGGGCCGCCGCCGTCCAGGGTGATCCGGCGGGTCAGCCGCACCGACTCCAACATCCGGCGGTCGTGGGTGACCAGCAGCAAGGTGCCGGTGAACGACGCCAGCGCCGACTCCAACTGCTCGATCGCCGGCAGATCCAGATGGTTCGTCGGCTCGTCGAGGACCAGTAGATTCACCCCGCGCGCCTGCAGCAACGCCAACGCCGTGCGGGTCCGCTCGCCCGGCGACAGGGTGGCCGCCGGCCGCAGCACGTGGTCGGCCCGCAGCCCGAACTTCGCCAGCACCGTACGGGCCTCGGCGGGGGCCAGGTCGGCCGCCGCCCGGAACGTGTCCAGCACCGGCTCGTCGCGCAGGAACAGCTGGCGGGCCTGGTCGATCTCGCCGACCACCACTCCGGGGCCGAGCCACGACTCGCCCGAGGCCAGTGACAGCCGCCCCAGCAACGCACCGAGCAGCGTCGACTTGCCGGACCCGTTCGGCCCGGTGATCGCCACCCGGTCCGCCCAGTCGATCTGCAGATCCACCGGGCCGAGGGTGAACCCGCCCCGGCGTACCACCGCCCGGCGCAGCACCGCGACCACCGCGCCGGCCCGGGGCGCGGCGGCGATCTCCATCCGCAGCTCCCACTCCTTGCGCGGCTCCTCGACGACCTCCAGCCGCTCGATCATCCGCTCGGTCTGCCGCGCCTTCGCCGCCTGCTTCTCCGCGGCCTCGGTCCGGGCGTTGGTGGTCAACTTGTCGCTGTCGTTGGCCTTGCGGCGGGCGTTGCGGACCCCCTTGTCCGTCCAGGCCCGCTGGGTGCGGGCGCGGGCCTGCAGCCCGGCCCGGGTGTCGGCGTACTCCTCGTACGCCGCCCGGGCCTGCCGGCGGGCCACCTCCCGCTCGGCCAGATACCCGGCGTACCCGCCGCCGTAGTGGTTGACCTGCTGCTGGGCCAGATCCAGCTCGACCACCCGATTCACCGTACGGGCCAGGAACTCCCGGTCGTGCGAGACCAGTACGGCTCCGGCGCGCAGCCCGGTGACGAACTGCTCCAGCCGGGCCAGCCCGGCCAGGTCCAGATCGTTGGTCGGCTCGTCGAGCAGCACCACGTCGTAGCGGCTGAGCAGCAGCGACGCGAGCTGGGCGCGGGCCGCCTGGCCGCCGGAGAGCGCCGTCGTCGGCTGGTCCAACGTCACCGTCAGACCCAGGTCGGCGACCACCTGCTCGGCGCGTTCGGCCAGGTCGGCGCCGCCGAGATCCAGCCAGCGTTCCAGCGCCACCGCGTACGCGTCGTCGGCGCCGGCCTGGCCGTCGGCCAGTGCCTGCGTCGACGCGTCCAGGTCGTGCTGCGCCGCCGCCACCCCGGTCCGGCGGGCCAGGTAGTCGCGTACCGACTCGCCCGGCCGGCGCTGCGGCTCCTGCGGCAGCAGCCCGACGGTGGCGGTCGGCGGGTTGCGGGTGACCGTGCCGGACTCGGGCGCGGCGGTGCCGGCGAGGATCCGCAGCAGCGTCGACTTGCCGGCACCGTTCGCGCCGACCAGACCGACCACGTCGCCGGGCGCGACGACGAGGTCCAGCCCGGTGAAGAGTTGCCGGTCACCGTGCCCGGCGGACAGGTCCCTGGCGATCAACGTGGCGCTCATGGCCCGGCGATCGTAGCCGCCGACCGGCAGACTGTGCTGATGATTTCCACGCTGGCGATCGACTGTGGCGGCGGCGGCATCAAGGCGTCCGTACTCGACGAGGCCGGCACCATGCGGGCCCGGCCGCTGCGGGTGCCGACCCCGTACCCGCTGCCGCCGAAACGGTTCGTCGACACCTTGCGCGGGTTGCGTGACCAGCTGCCGGCGGCCGACCGGGTCACCGTCGGCATGCCCGGCATGATCCGGCACGGCGTCGTGGTCGCCACCCCGCACTACGTAACGAAGGCCGGTCCGCGGACCAGGGTCGACCCGGGACTGCTCGCCGAATGGTCCGGCTTCGATGCCCGTACGGCGCTCGGCGCCGCCTTCGACCTGCCGGTGCTGGTGCTCAACGACGCCGAGGTGCACGGCGCCGGGGTGGTCGCCGGCACCGGCTGCGAACTGGTTCTGACCCTCGGCACCGGGCTCGGCTGCGCGCTGTTCGACGGCGGCCGGCTCGCCCCGCACCTGGAGCTGTCCCAGGCGCCGGTGCGTTGGGGGCAGAGCTACGACACCTACGTCGGCGAGCACGAACGCCGCCGGCTCGGCGACGCGTTCTGGTCCCGGCGGGTACGCGGCGTCGTCGACGGTCTGCGACCAGTGTTCTGTTGGGACCGGCTCTACCTCGGCGGCGGCAACTCGCGGCTGATCCGTCCCGAGCAGGTGGCCCGGATGGGCGACGACGTGGTGGTGGTGCCGAACACGGCCGGCATCGTCGGCGGCGTACGGGCCTGGACGCTGATCCGACCCTGAACCCGGTCCGACCGCGTGACCGGTCCGATCCCTGAAACCATTCCGACCCTGACTGGTCTGTGCCGGATCGTCCCGAAGCTGGCTGGGTGGCCGGCGGATGTCCGGTCCGGGAACAGTCGCATTCCGCCGGTGGTTGTGCCAGCGTCAAGGGTGTCGGTGATCGCGACCGGGAAGGTGGGGCGGCCATGGATCTGTTGGAGGAGTACCGCCGGGCGAACCTGTACTTCGAGTCCGGCGACCCGTCCGGGGCGGCCCGGCTGCTGGAGCCGATCATCGCCGCCGAGCCCGACAACTCGGCGGTCCGCCAGCTGCTGGCCCGCTCCTACTTCAAGTCGGCGCAGCTCGGCCGGGCCGAGGAGCAGTTGCGCGAGCTGATCGACCGCGACCCGAGTGACCACTACGCCCATCACGTGCTGGGTCGTACCCTGGAACGGCTCGGTCGGCCGTCGCAGGCGCTGCGGCACCTGCGGCTCGCCGCTGCCATGCGTTCCGAGCATTCGGACTACCTGGCCGCGCTGCGCCGGGTCGAGGCGAAGGTCAACGGAAGGGTGTCGTGAAGATCAAACTGGACCTGCACGACATCTACAACCGTGGCCAGGACATCGACCGGGCGCTGCGGGGCGTCATCGACGAGGCGGTGGCCAAGAAGGCCACCCTCGTCGAGATCATCCCTGGCAAGGGCTCCGGCCAGCTGAAGAAGCGGGTGCTGCGGTTCCTCGACCAGAAGGACGTCAAGCAGCTCTACCACCGGGTGGAGAAGGACTCGAAGAACTTCGGCCGACTGTTCGTCCATTTTCGATGGAAGTGACTCCATCGCTGCGCTGGTAGCGACTCCGCCGCTGCGTTGGTAGCGACGCGGCCACCTAGCGCGGGCTGAGGGCCGCCATCGCCCGGTCGACGTGGTCGGCGAGTGAGTGCTCGGTCGTGGACGCCAGCCAGGCGTGCTGCGCCGCGACCAGGCAGCCGAAGGCTGCAGCGGCGAGTGCTCCCGGCGTCGGGTCGTCGGCGGCGTACCTGTCTCTTCTCCACATCTGACGCTGTCGACGATCTTCTCCGGGTGTAGATCTCGGTTGTCTACTTATCATTCAAAAG
>NZ_JBSWXD010000084.1:0-28028 GCF_056160425.1 Micromonospora sp. ABR4_055 | reverse complement strand
GGGGTTGGGGGGGGTGGGGAGGAGAGGGGGTAGACCCGGGGGGGTTTGCTGGATCGTCTCTTGGTCTGGTCCCCGCACCCAGGACCCCGGCCAGCGGCGTTCGGCGTGCCTGACGTTGCATTTTCGTCGGTGGCAGGGTGTACTCTGAAGCAGAGGTTAGAACGGGTGTTCGATAACAGGTAGCTCTGCTGGTTGGGTCCGCCGGTCAGCAACGGCACCACCGGAGTCGACACCCGTACTGGCCGCCGGGAGGAGCGATTCGCGGCGCGAGTCCCGGCAGTGCGGCGCCGCGAGCCGCACGCCCCGGCACTGGACTTTCGCGGGTCCAGCGCCACCAGGCAGGACCGCTGCCCGCCGCCCCCGACCCCCGGGCGGCGGGCAGCGGACCCCGCCAGCATCGTCGGTGCGGATGCGGTGTGGGGAAGCATCCGCATCCGCACCGGCGACGCCCCGCCGACGTCTTCCTCCGTGGGCGGGCACCCGAACAGGTGAAACGCGCGGAGGAGGATCCATGCCGACCACTTCGGCACCGGCCCAGGCACCCACGGTGCCGGCGCACCTGCTGCCCAACCGCACCCCCGCCCAGTTGCTCGTCCTCGCCCGGCACGGGCTGACCGAAGCGGGCAACACCCGCCCCGACGGGCTGCGGTACGCGGCGGCCCACCTGGCCGCCCTGCGCGCCGCCGCCGCGATGCTCGCCGCCCGCGCCCGGCCCGCACCGACCCGCCGCAACCGGGTCACCAGTGTCTGGGCCCTGCTGATGATGGTCGCTCCCGAGATGGCCGAGTGGGCCACCTTCTTCGCCGCCGGCGCCAGCAAACGGGCCGCCGCCGAAGCCGGCATCCCCCGGGTGGTCACCGCCCGGGAAGCCGATGACCTGCTGCGCTCCGCCGGGCAGTTCGTCTCCCTGGTCGAGGACACCCTCGGGCTGGCCCACCAACCGGCGCTCGACCCGGCTCTTGACGGCCTGGCCGCTGCCTGACCGACCAACCCACGCAGGCGTGACTTTGTTGTTGCCGCCGGCACTCGTGGTGCCGGCGGCGATCACGCGCGCACACCACCACCAAACACCATGTAAGCGGAACACCCGGGGGGAGAGAAGCAGGATGGCGGGGCGAATGGTGGCCGGCACGGCGGCATTGTCCGCCGTCGCCGCCGGCCTGGTCCGCCCGGCCAGTGCGTTCGCTGGCGGCGCCGGATCAGCGGCGACGGCCGGTACGCCGGACCCGACCGGCCTGCCCGGGGCGGGCGGCATCGACCGGGTGCTTCCCGTCCCGACCATGCTCACCGGCCTGCTCCCCGGGCGAGGGCTGCGTCGCGGCTCCACCGTCAACGTGCTGCCCCACCGGTCGGCCCGGCTCGGCGCGACCTCGCTGCTGCTGGCCCTGCTCGCCGAGGCGTCCCGGGCCGGGCTGTGGTGCGCCGTCGTCGGAGTGCCGGCGCTGGGTGTCACCGCCGCAGCCGAGCTGGGCATCGCCCTGGACCGGCTGGCCCTGGTGCCCAACCCCGGACCGGACTGGCCGGCGGTGGTCGCCGCGCTGATCGACGGGGTGGACGTGGTGGTCGTCGCCGCCCCCGCCGCCGTGACAGCGCAGGTGACCGGCCGGCTCGCCGCCCGGGCCCGGCAGCGGGGCTGCGTGCTGGTGCCCTGCGGCCGGTGGGACGCCCCCGACGTCACCCTGCAGGTGGTGAACGGCCGCTGGGAAGGGCTCGGGCCGGGCCGGGGCCGGCTCCGCCGTCGGGAAATGGTCGTCTCCGCCCGGGGCCGGGGAGCGCTGACCCGGCCCCGGGAGATCCGGATCTGGCTGCCCGGTGGCCCACCCACCCCGGCAGCCGCCGCGCCGGCCGGCGGCATCACCCGCCGGACCCGCCGTGCCGAGCTGACCCTGGTGCAGCGGCGATGAGCCGCACTGAGCTGACCCTGGTGCGGCGCGGATGAACATGGCCACCCCGGCCGGCCGGCCCACCCGGGCGCTGGTCGTCTGGTGCCCCGACTGGCCGGTGACGGCCGCCGAGATCATCGACGGCGTGCCGGCCACCGGGCCGGTCGCCGTGCTGCACGCCAACCGGGTGGTCGCCTGCACCGCGGCTGCCCGCGCCGACGGCGTACATCCCGGGTTGCGCCGACGGGATGCGCAGAGTCGCTGCCCCGGGCTCACCGTGCTCGACCACGACCCGGCCCGCGACGCCCGGGCGTTCGAGCCGGTCGTCGCCGCGATCGAACAGGTCGTCGCCGGAGTCGAGGTGCACCGCCCCGGGGCGTGCGCCGTCGCCGCCCGAGGCCCGGCCCGCTACTTCGGCGGCGAGGAGGCCGCCGCCGAGCAGATCGTCGAACACGTCGCGCAGGTCTGCGAAGTCGAAAGCCAGGTGGGTGTCGCCGACGGGTTCTTCGCCGCCGGGCTGGCCGCCCGTACCGGCCGGATCGTCCCGCCCGGCGACAGCCGCACGTTCCTGGCCGGGCTGCCGCTGCGGGTGCTCGGCCGACCCGACCTGGCCGGCCTGCTGCGCCGGCTCGGTCTGCGTACCCTCGGGGATTTCGCCGCGCTGCCGGCCCGCGACGTGCTCGCCCGGTTCGGCCCCGACGCGGCGCTGGCCCACCGGCTCGCCGCCGGGCGCGACGAACAGCCGTTCACCCCCCGACAACCGCCCCCCGAACTGTCCGTCACCGCCGACTACGACGAACCGCTCGACCGGGTCGACGCGGCCGCGTTCGCCGCCCGCGCCCTGGCCGAGCAGCTGCACGACCAGCTCAGCGGGAACGGACTGGCCTGCACCCGGGTCGGCATCGAAGCGGTCACCGCACACGGCCAGGAACTGCACCGCGTCTGGCGGCACGACGGCATGCTCACCGCCGCGGCGATCACCGACCGGCTGCGCTGGCAGCTCGACGGCTGGCTCACCGGAGCCGCCGCCCGCCGGCCGGGTGCCGGCACCGCCGCGTCACCGCCGGCGCCCACCGCCGGGATCGTCCGGCTGCGGCTCGTCCCGGACGGGGTGCTCGCCCGGGTCGCCCTGCAGCCCGGCCTGTGGGGGGAGATCGGCGCGGAGGACGCCCGGGCGCGCCGGGCGTTGACCCGGGTGCAGGGGCTGCTCGGGCCGGACGCGGTGGTCACCGCCGTGCTCGGTGGCGGTCGGTCCCCGGTCGACCAGGTCCGACTGGTGCCGTGGGGCGACGAACGGGCGCCGACCCGGCCCGAAGCGCCGCCGTGGCCCGGCCGGCTGCCACCACCGGCACCGGCGGTCGTGCTGCCCGCCCCGCTGCCGGCCGAGGTGTACGACGCGGCAGGCGAACCGGTCACCGTCAGCGCCCGGCTGGTGGTCAGCGCCCCACCGGCCCGGGTCGCCGTCGGTACGGGCACCCCGGTCGACGTCACCGGCTGGGCCGGCCCGTGGCCGCTCGACGAACGCTGGTGGGCGCCGGCCGAGGCGCGCCGCCGGGCCCGGTTCCAGGTCGCGCTCGCCGACGGCAGCGCCCTGCTGATCGCCCGCACCGACGGGCGCTGGGTGGTGGAGGCCGTCTATGACTGACGACCCGATGGTGGTCGACCCGCTCGCGGTCGACGGCGACGGCGGTGACGCGCCGGGCTGGACCCGCAAACGGGCACCGTACACACCGCCGCCGGGGCTGACCGCGCCGTCGGCCGCACCGTCGGCCGCGCCGCTGGTCACCGCCGGTGGGGGGCCGGCCGCCGCCGGGGGCGGGCCGGTCACGCCGTACGCCGAACTGCACTGCCACAGCAACTTCAGTTTCCTCGACGGGGCCAGCCACCCGGAGGAGCTGGTCGAGGAGGCGGTCCGGCTGGGGTTGACCGCGCTGGCCGTCACCGACCACGACGGCTGCTACGGGGTGGTGCGGTTCGCCGAGGCGGCCGCCGCGTACGGACTGCCGACCGTGTTCGGTGCAGAGCTGTCCCTCAGCACCATGGACACCGCAGACCGGCGGGCGGCACCGCGCACCGGGGAGCCGGATCCGGCCGGGCGACATCTCCTGGCGTTGGCCCGTGGCCCGGCCGGCTACGCCCGGCTGGCCCGGGTCATCTCCCGGGCGCAGCTGCGCGGCGGAGAGAAGGGCCGACCCGACTACGGCAGCCTGGAGCAGGTCGCCGCCGAGTTGCGCGACCACGTACTGGTGCTGACCGGCTGCCGCAAGGGGGCGGTGCCGGCGGCGCTGCGTACCGGCGGAGCAGCCGCCGCCGACGCGGAGCTGGACCGGCTGGTGGCGCTGTTCGGTGCGGACGGCGTCGCGGTCGAGCTGACCGACCACGGGCATCCGGACGACGGCGACCGCAACGACGCCCTCGCCGAGCTGGCCGGCGCCCGCGGGCTGCCGACGGTGGCCAGCGGCAACGTGCACTACGCCACGCCGGCCCGGCACCGGATGGCCGCCGTGCTGGCCGCGATCCGGGCCCGGCGCGGCCTGGACGACATCGACGGCTGGCTGCCCGCTGCCGGCGCCGCCCACCTGCGCTCCGGTGCCGAGATGGCGGCCCGGTTCGCCGACTACCCGGGTGCGGTGGCCCGGGCCGCCGCGTACGGCGCCGAACTGGCGTTCGACCTGCAGCTGGTCGCCCCCCGGCTGCCGGACCACCCGGTGCCGGCCGGACACACCGAGATGAGCTGGCTGCGGGAGCTGACCTGGCGGGGCGCGCTGGAACGGTACGGCCCCCGCGAGGCCCACCCGGAGGCGTACCGGCAGCTCGACCACGAACTCGACATGATCGAGCGGCTGGACTTCCCCGGCTACTTCCTGGTCGTGCACGACATCGTGGCGTTCTGCCGCGAAGCCGACATCTACTGCCAGGGGCGGGGGTCGGCGGCCAACTCGGCGGTCTGCTACGCGCTGCGGATCACCAACGTCGACGCGGTCCGCCACCAGCTGCTGTTCGAACGGTTCCTCGCCCCGGAACGCGACGGCCCGCCGGACATCGACGTCGACATCGAGTCCGGCCGCCGCGAGGAGGTCATCCAGTACGTGTACCGCCGCTACGGCCGGGAACACACCGCCCAGGTGGCCAACGTGATCTCGTACCGGCCCCGGTCGGCGGTGCGCGACGTGGCCCGCGCGTTCGGGTTCTCGCCCGGCCAGCAGGACGCCTGGAGCAAACAGATCGACCACTACGGCGCGGTCGCGGCGGCCGGGGAGGACATTCCGGCGCAGGTGGTGGCGTACGCCGACGAACTGCAGACCTTCCCCCGGCATCTGGGCGTCCACTCCGGCGGCATGGTGATCTGCGACCGGCCGGTGATCGAGGTGTGCCCGGTGGAGTGGGCCCGGATGCCGGGGCGCACCGTGCTGCAGTGGGACAAGGACGACTGCGCCAGCGTCGGCCTGGTCAAGTTCGACCTGCTCGGGCTCGGCATGCTCACCGCGCTGCACGACGCGCACGACCTGATCGGCTCCGAACTGGACCTGAGCGCCATGTCGCTGGACGACCCCGAGGTGTACGCGATGCTGTGCCGGGCCGACTCGGTCGGGGTGTTCCAGGTGGAGAGCCGCGCCCAGATGGCCACCCTGCCCCGGCTGAAACCGACCTGCTTCTACGACCTGGTCGTCGAGGTGGCGTTGATCCGGCCCGGCCCGATCCAGGGCGGCTCGGTGCACCCGTACATCCGCCGGCGCAACGGCCAGGACCCGGTGACCTACCCGCATCCGCTGATGCGCAACGCGTTGGAGAAGACCCTCGGGGTGCCGCTGTTCCAGGAGCAGCTGATGCAGTTGGCGATCGACCTGGCCGGCTTCGACGCCGCCGGCGCCGACCAGCTGCGCCGGGCGATGGGGTCGAAACGGTCGGCGTCTCGGATGGCCGCGATCCGCGACCGGCTGTACGCCGGAATGGCCGGCCGGGGCATCACCGGTGAACTGGCCGACGACCTGTACGTGAAGCTGAGCGCGTTCGCCAGCTTCGGGTTCCCGGAGAGCCACGCGATGAGCTTCGCCTACCTGGTGTACGCCAGTGCCTGGCTCAAGCGTTACCACCCGGCACCGTTCCTGGCCGCGCTGCTCAACGCCCAGCCGATGGGGTTCTACTCGCCGCAGACCCTGGTGGACGACGCCCGCCGGCACGGGGTACGGGTGCACCGGCCGGACGTCAACGCCAGCGGCGCGGCGGCCACCCTGGTCGTCGACGCCCGTACCCGGTGGGGTGGCGCGCCGGGGGAGCCGCCGCACCAGTGGGGGGTCGGCGGCCCGCAGGTGCGCCTCGGCCTGTCGGCGGTCCGGAGCATCGGCGACGACCTGGCCGAGCGGATCGAGGCCGAGCGGGCCGCGCACGGGCCGTACCGGGACATGCCGGACCTGGCCCGCCGGGTCGAGCTGACCGCTGCCCAGCTGGAGGCGCTGGCCACCGCCGACGCGTTCGCCTGTTTCGGGCTGACCCGTCGGCAGGCGCTGTGGGGGGCCGGGGCGGCCGCGCAGGAACGCGCCGGCCGGCTGCCGGGTGTCGCCGTCGGGGTCGCGGCGCCGGCCCTGCCCGGTCTGGAGGAGGTCGACGCGTTGATGGCCGACGTGTGGGCCACCGGGCTGTCGCCGGACACCCATCCGGTGCGGTTCGTCCGGGACCGGCTGGCCGCCGCCGGGGCGGTGCCGATCGCCGCCCTGGGTCGGGTCGACGCCGGCACCCGGGTCCGGGTCGGCGGCATCGTCACCCACCGGCAGCGCCCAGCGACCGCCGGCGGGGTGACGTTCGTCAATCTGGAGGACGAGACCGGGATGCTCAACGTGACCTGCTCACCCGGGCTGTGGCAGCGCTACCGGACGGTGGCCCGGTCCAGCGCGGCGCTGCTGGTGCGGGGTCGGCTGGAGAAGGCCGAAGGGGTGATCAACCTGGTCGCCGACCGGCTGGAAGCGGTGACCACCCCGGTCAGTCCGACGTCCCGGGACTTCCGCTGAATACACAGCCGATGCCGCAGATCAGCTCGGCGACGGGTCGGGTGCCGGGGTGGTGTCGGGGCTCGGGTTCAGGGCCGGCAGTTGGAACGGGTTCCGCTCGGGACAGAGCGGGTAGAGGTACTCCACGTTCGAGTCGTGCAAGGTAAACCGGTCGCCCATGCGGAGAATGCCCTGCCCGATCCGCAATCGTTCCAGGTCCGTCAACTCGCACCAGTCCGGGTAGCCGAGAACGATCGGCTCGCCGTTCTCGTCGAACAGCCGGGCACCCTCCACCAACTGTCCCTGACTGTCGTAGACATACACATCCAGCGGAGCCGGCAACGGGGGAGCGAGGTAGGCCGCGCCGCCGTTCGACTCCATCACGACGAGCGGACCTTCTGACGTTGATCCGAGGCCGAACAGGAAGTACGAGGCGAACCCAACGAGCGCCAGGGCGGTGGCGCCAGTCACCACCAGCCGTGGCCGTCGGGTCAGTCGTAGTCCTCGGCGGCCGAGCCAGACCGAGCCGGTCACGGCCACGGTGAGAAGTAGCAGCCCGGCCGGGACGCTGCCATCGGGGGTGGGCAGCGGCGAGGAGATCCCTCCGAAGACCAGGTGGGTGAGGAGCATCGCGGCGAGGTAGCCGCGCAGTACCCACCAGCCGGGGCGCAGCGACCGCAGGAACTCGCTGGCGGTGCCGTGAGCGAGGACTGGGCCGACCCGGCGGTCGATCCGGCCCAGCCGGTGGCGGGTGGCCTGCCAGGCGGCAGCCGCCCGGTGGCCGATCCCCGGCGGCGACGCCGGGGCGTCCGGTGCGGCGCTGGCGCGCAGTTCGGCGGCGTACTCCGTCGGGTCGCCGAGCCGGTCGACCAGCGTGCCGTCGCCTTCGGCGAGCACCTCGGCGAGGTGCTCGGGCAGGTCTTCCAGCAGTTCGTCGCGGACCGGGCCGGGCAGGTCGGCCAGCGCGGACCGGACCTGCTCGACGTAGTGCGTGATCTCAGCCTGCGTCGCGGCGTTCACGCCGCCACCCCCCGATCGTCAAGTAGGTTGTCCATCGTCGTGGCAAAGCCGCGCCAGGTCTTGCCGGAGCGGGTCAACTGGTCACGCCCGGCGCCGTTGAGTGAGTAGTACTTGCGGTGCGGGCCCTCCTCGGACGGGACCACGTAGGTGGTGAGCAGACCGGCCTGGAACAGCCGGCGCAGCGTGCCGTACACCGAGGCGTCGCCGACCTCGGTCAGCCCGGCGGTGCGTAGTCGCCGCAGGATGTCGTAGCCGTAGCCGTCCTCGTGCTGCAGCACAGCGAGGACGGCCAGATCGAGCACCCCTTTGAGAAGCTGGGTGGTATCCACGCTTCGCAGACTACTTCGTAGTGCGATATACCGTCAATCGCGGAGTACCGCCGCCCGGCGACGAGCGCCGCCCCGGAATCGGCCGCCCCGGGCCGCACCGGGCCGCACCGGACCGAGTGGGACCGGGCCGGGCCGATAGGCTCGCGCGGGTGGAACCGACACACATCCCGGCCGGCCAGGCGGCCGGCCCGCGAACCGCCGTGGTCTGGTCCGTCCTGCGTCACGAACTGGACCGGCAGCCCGGCCGCAGGCTCACCGTGGTCGACGTCGGCGGCGGCACCGGTGGCTTCGCGGTGCCGTTGGCCGAAGCAGGACACCAGGTGACCGTGGTCGACGCCAGCCCCGACGCGCTGGCCGCGCTCACCCGACGGGCCGCCGACGCCGGGGTCGCCGACCGGATCACCGCCACCCAGGGCGACGGCGACGCGCTCGGCGAGCTGATCGCGCCGGCCAGCGCCGACCTGGTGCTCTGCCACGCGGTACTGGAGGTGGTCGACGAGCCGGCCCGGGTGGTGGAGTCGCTGGCCACGGTGCTGCGGCCGGGCGGGGCGGCCAGCGTACTGGTGGCCGGCCGCGCCGCAGCGGTGCTGGCCCGCGCGGTCAACGGACATCTCGACCTCGCCGCCGCACTGCTCGCCGACCCGCAGGGCACCGCCGGCGCGCGGGACACGCTGCGCCGCCGTTACGACGCCGACCGCGCCGTCGATCTGCTCGCCGCCGCCGGGCTGCGGGTCGAGCAGATCCACGGGGTACGCGTACTGTCCGACCTGCTGCCGGCGGCCGTCGCCGAGGGTGACCCGCAGGCCCTGCTCGCCCTGGAGCTCGCCGTCGCCGCCCAGCCGCCGTACCGGGACCTCGCCACCCAGCTGCACCTGTTCGCCCGGCGTCCGCTGTGACAGCGGCGGACCCGCCGGCTGCGGAGCTGCTGCGCCCGGTGCGCCCGGAGTACGGCGCGGCCAGCCTCGCCGACGTGCTGCCCAGCGTGCTGGCGGTGCTCGGGGTGCCCGGCGCGGACGACGTACTCGGCCTCGCCGGGCCGCTCGCCGGGGTGCGGCGCGTCGTGGTGCTGCTGGTCGACGGGCTCGGCTGGCACCAGCTGCCGGCCGCCGGCGAACACGCTCCGACGCTGGCCGCGCTCTCCGCCGGCCGGTACGCGCGGCGGCTCACCACCGGCTTCCCGTCCACCACACCGACCAGCCTGGTCAGCTTCGGCACCGGTGCCGCGCCGGGGGCGCACGGGGTGCTCGGCTTCCGCAGCCTGGTGCCCGGCACCGACCGGGTACTCAACCACGTCGACTGGCGCGACGACCCGGACCCGCGGCGGTGGCAGCCGGTGCCGACCCAGCTGGAACGGGCGGCGGCCGCCGGGGTGACGGTCACCGTGGTCAGCCGGCCCGAGTTCGCCGGCAGCGGGCTGACGGTCGCCGCCAACCGGGGCGGCGCGTACCGGGGCGCGGCCGACGCCGACGCCCTCGCCGCCGGGCTGCTCGACGCGGTCACCGCCGGCGACGCTCCGGTGCTGGTCTCCGGCTACCATCCCGACCTGGACCGGCACGGCCACCTGTCCGGGGTCGGTTCCCCGCCCTGGCGGGCCGCCGCCGCCGACCTGGACCGGCTGCTGGACCGGGTGCTGGGCGGGCTGCCCCGGGACGCGGCGCTGCTGGTGACCGCCGACCACGGTCAGCTGAACGTGCCGGCCGACCCGCGACACCGGTTCGACCTGGACACCGACCCCCGGCTGCGGGCCGGCGTGCGGGTGGTCGCCGGGGAGCCCCGCGCCCGCTACCTGCACCCGGTGCCGGGCGCGGTGGGCGACGTCATCGCCGGGTGGCGGGCCGTCCTCGGCCCGGCGGCCCGGGTGGCCGAGCGGGACGAGCTGATCGCCGAAGGCTGGTTCGGCCCGGTGCCGTCGGGGCATCTGGGCCGGATCGGCGACGTCGTGGTGATCTGTCAGGACCGGTTCGTCGTGGTGGCCACCCGGACCGATCCGGTCGGCTCCGCGTTGGTCGGCTTCCACGGTGGAGTGACCGAGGTCGAGATGGCCGTTCCGCTGCTGATCACCACCGGCGCTGGTCGCGAGTGATTTGCCCGGTTGAGTGTGCTATGAGAGTGAAACTCGCGGTGCGGTGGGCGAGAAAGATCGAGTTCCTGGTGTGACGAGGGCCGGGCAGCGGTGCACTGTCCGGTTGGGCGGCTACTCTGTTACCAGGTGATGACGTCCGCCGGACGGAAAATCAACCTAGGCGGTCCGTCGTCCGGCTTTCCGACCCGCGACCCCCCTCGTAGACTTGCGGGTAAGCAGCCGGTTGGCTGCCACGGTCTGTCGGTCCGACCGGGCTGACCAACGTGACCGGGGAGGAGTGCCGTGCCGCTCTCGGAGCACGAGCAGCGGCTGTTCGAGCAGATCGAGCGGTCGCTTGCCGAGGACCCCAAATTCGCCTCGGCCGTGCGCGCCAGCGACCCGCGTTTCCACGCGCGGCGTCGCCTGCTCGTCGCTGCCGGTGTGATCATCATTGGCCTTGCCCTGGTCGTTTACGGCACAGTGAGCAAAGTGCCGCTGCTCGGTGTGGCCGGCTTCGTGGTCATGCTCGGGGCAGCGGCGTTCGCCATGCAGTCCCAGCGCAAGTCGAACTCGCCCGACCTGCGGGTGGTCGGCGGGACCACACGTCGGAGGACCCGCAGCGGGCGACGGTCATCGCTGATCGACCGGCTGGACGAGCGCTGGCGCCAGCGGCCGGAGGGCCACCGCTGACCTAGCGGGCGGGACCAGCCGCCCGGTTCGGCGTGAGCCGGGTGGTCTTGTCGTGCCCGCCTACCGGCCCGCCACGCGGGGCAGCGGCGGTCGGCCACGGATCTCGTCGACTGACCGCGCTGCTTGACTGACCGCGCTGCGATCAAGCGTCTCGGCACGTGGGCGATTATGCCCGGTGCGCCGACCCGAGGTGGCGGTTTCGCGAAACCCCGGGACGGGTCAGCGACCCGCCCGGTTGGCCAACAGCCGGCGCGGACTCAACCGCGCCGCCGCGTCGCGCCACCGGCCGACGACCGAGAAGACCCGGCTGTACGCCTCGACAACCGCGTCCCGCCAGCGCAGCAGTACCGACAGCGGCAGGAGCCGGGCCGCCAGCCGGGTACGCCGACCCACCCCGGCCGCCAACGCCGCCCGTACCCGCCCCAACGCCTCGACCAGCGGCTCGCCCGGCACCGGTTGACGGGCGTACCGGGCCCGCTCCTCCGCCTGGCTGAGTAGCTGGACCGCGTCGGTCGCCGCACCGTGGACCGACTCCAGAGCAGCCAGCCGCGCCGCGGTTGCCCGTGGCGTCTCCGACCGGTCGACCGGCATCCGCAGGTCGACCAGGGTGTCGACCAGTTCGCTCCAGACGGCGTGCGCGTGCTGCCGGGCGGCCCCGGCGTCGGCGCCGGTGACGGTCATCAGCGGAGCACCACCGGCGGCGGCCCCGCTCGCGGCGGGGGAGTCGGCGTCCCGAGCGTCCGTCGGGTCGGTGCCCGCCGGGGTCACCGGAGCCAGGACACGGGCCAGCCGCCGACGGCGTACCGTCGCGCGTCGGGCCGCAGGCAGGGCCGCCAGCACGAGCACCGCGACCACACCAGCGAGGGCCCACCACGGCCAACGGGGACCGGCGGTGGAATCGGCAGCGGATCCGGCACCCAGTGCACCCGGGTCGAGCTGGCCGGGCCCGGTCTCCGGCAGCGCCGTCGTCGAAGGCGCGGCGGACGGGGCCGCGCTCGGTCCGGCGCTCGGTCCGGCGTCCGGCGGGGCGTCCACGTCCGGCGCCCACTCGGAGCGCACCGAGCCGGGGATGCTCGCCGCCGGGGTCGGGTCGAACGGCACCCAGCCGAGCCCGTCGAAGTAGACCTCGGTCCACGCGTGCAGGTTCAGGTTGGTCAGCGTGTACGTGTTCTCCAGTCGTCGGGAGCCGTTGGTGAAACCGAACGCCACCCGGGCGGGTACGTCCGCGGCGCGGACCAGCCACGCCATCGCGGCGGCGTACTGCTGGCAGAAACCGACCTTGTTGTCGAGGAAGTTGACGATGTCCTGGCCGGCCGTGCCGCCCTCGGTGGCCAGGCTGTAGGTGAAACCGTTGTCTCGGGAGAAGTGCTCGTAGATGGCCAGCACCCGGTCGTAGTCGCTGCGCGCGCCGGCAGTCAGCTCCCCGACCAGCTCGGTCACCTGCGGCACCTGCGGCACTGCGGTGAACGCCTGCCGCAGGTCGTTGTCGGCCGGCAACGGTTGGGACCGGCGCAGTGCCCCCGGGGTGTAGCTGGTGCGGACGTACTCGAATCCGTAGGTCATGTTGCGGGCCCGCGACTGGCCGGAGAAGACGATCTGCGCGGTGCGGTCGTACGCCCAGTTGCCGTCCACGTCGCGCATCTGCACCGGCACCGCGTAGGTCGGCAGCAGCGCCATGTTGAAGTTCCCGGTGACCTCGACGGTCGCCTCGTACGCCTGGTGGCTGACCCCGGTGTTGCGGATGTCCGGGTCGGTCCGCGGGTCGGGCAGCGACCGGGCCGAGTCCGGCCGCCCGCGTGGCGGGCGACTGGCGAAACCGTCCTCGCGCAGCTCATCGGCGATACCGATCCGCAGGTACGCCGGGGCCGGGTCGTTGGTCGTCACCCGGACCATCTCGGTGACCTCGCTCTGGTTGAGCTGGCCGCTCAACGCCGCGAACAGGTTCACCTGGCCGGGGCCGTTGCCCAGCCCGTTGCCGCCGGTCCCGCCGCCGCTGAGGTTGGTCAGCAGCCCGGACGTCATGCCGGGGATGGTCAGCGGGATCAGCACCGCGATGACCACCCCGAGCACGGCGAGCCGCCGACCGGCGGCGGCCAGCGGCGACGGCTCCCACACGTCGACGTCCCGGCCGTCGCCGGTGAACCGGCGGCCGAACCGGCGGACCCGGTCGACGTTGTCGGCCATCAGCAGCCACAGGTAGCCGACCGCGCCGACCACGAACGGTGCCGCCGGAACGCTGTCGACGTAGATCGCCACCGGCACCGAGTAGATCGCCAGCATCGGCAGGCCGGCCAGCGCCGGCCGGCGCAGGGTCACCGTGAGCACGTCGACGACGACCGCGACCGAACCGATCCCCAGCGCGGTGATGAACAGCAGCGCGTCGCCGTCGGGCACCGGCACGCCGTACGCGTGCACGTCCTGCGCCGACTGGGCCAGCAGCGCACCGAAGTGGCCGATTGTCGCCGGCGACGGCAGCACCGCGAGGAACTCGTCGCCGCTGGGGAACAGCCAGGTCAGGGCGAGGAGCAGCGCGCCGATCATGGCCACCGGGTGCAGCCATCCGGGAGCCCGCAACGAGCGGACCAGCATCCCGGCGCCACCGATCATGGTCACGGTGATCGCGCACTGCACCAGCCAGGTCCAGTCCTGGAAGATGGTGGCCATCGGCGCGGCCGCCATCAGGGTGGCTGCCGCCGCGACCAGACCGAGGTGTCTGCGGGTGGTCAATTCACTCCTCCGGCTATCGTCTCGGCCAGCGCGGCCCGCCAGGCGAAGCCCTGGGAACCCCGGGCGAGCTGCGGCCACAGCGACGGCAACTGGTCGCCATGGTTCACTCCGATCACCCGCCAGCCGCTCTGCAGCAGCGACAGCGCGGCGGCACCGTGCGCCCGGTCGGCCTCGGCCCGTTCGTCCGGGCTCAGATTCATCCAGGTCGAGCTGTCGATCAGCAGGCCGACGCAGGTCGACCGGTTGCCCCGCAGCCCGGCCAGCAGCTTAGCCTCGGTCGGGGTGAGCGCTCCGAACAACGCGATCACCAGTGAACTGTCCGAGCGGCGGCGTACCTGCTCGACCAGGGTGGCGATGTCGCTGCGTTGGCCGGCGGTGACGTCGGCCAGCCGGTCGAGCAGCAGTCCGTCCCCGTCGGCCTCGGTGGCGTCGGCGTCGATGCCGGTGTCGGTGACCAGCCGCAGCCGGTAGCCGTTCGACCGGAAGTGCACGGCGATGCTCGCTGCCGCCGCCACCGCCCACTCGAAGCTCGCCGTCGGGCCCTCGCCACGGTGCGCGTACGCGCGGGTGTCGAGCACCACGGTCGCCCGGGTCTCCCACGGCTGTTCTTCCCGGCGCACCATCAGCTCACCGGTGCGGGCGGTCGACTTCCAGTGCACCCGGCGCAGGTCGTCACCGCGGCGGTACTCGCGGGTGGCGGAGTCGTCGTCGCCGTGCACCGCCACCGACCGGGCCCGGCTGTCACCGGAACCGGCGTACTCGCCGGCGAGTTGGACCGACGGCAGCGCGGTGACCTGTGGGATGACCGTGAGCCGGTCGACGCTGGGGAAGGCCCGGGTCAGCTCGCACAGGCCGAACGGGTCGGTGAGCCGGACCACCAGCGGGCCGACCTCGTAGCGGCCGCGGACCTCGGCCCGCACCGTGTACGCCACCGAACTGGCCTGCTGAGCACCGAGCCGTTCCAGCACCACCCGGGGCCGGCTGCCCAGGGCGTACGGCAGCCGGTCCTCCAGCAGCAGGGTGCCGGTGGGCAGCCGGGACAGGTTCTGCAGCCGCAGCACCACCCGGGCGTTGGAGCCGACCGGGATCCGGTGCGGTTCCAGCGAGCGGGTACAGGCCAGCTTGTACCGGCTACGGCCCACGTACAGGGCGGCCAGCAGCGGCAGGACGGCCAGCAGGATGGCGACCCGCAGCAGGTCCTTCTCGCCGAGGATCAGTGCCGAGACGACCGCCGCCGCGCCGGCGGCCAGGAACGACCGGCCGCGGGTGGTCAGGCCGCGCAGCGCCGCCCGCATCGGTCACCGGCCTCGCGGCTCGAAGGGGACGGCCATCGGGGCGTCGGCCGGGCCGAACTGGCTGCCGTCGTACGCCGGGGCGGCCGGCCGTTGCCGCTCGTGGGGCAACGGCATCCGGTGCACCAGCTCGGCGATGATCGCGTCGGTGGTCCGTCGGGCCAGCTGTGCCTCGGCGGTCGGGATCAGCCGGTGGGCCAGCACCGGAACGGCGAGCGCCTGCAGGTCGTCCGGGAGCACGTAGTCGCGGCCCTCCAGCGCGGCGACCGCGCGGGCGGTACGCAGCAGCTGCAGGGTCGACCGGGGCGACGCACCGAGTCGCAGCTCCGGGGACTCCCGGGTGGCGGTGACCAGGTCCACCGCGTACTGCTTGACCGGGTCGGCGACGTGCACCTCCCGGACGGTGGCGATCAGCCGCCGCACCCCCGCCGCGTCGGAGACCGGCTGCAGCTGGTGCACCGGGTCTGCCGCGCCGTGCCCGTCGAGCATCGCCAGCTCGGCGCTCGGGTCGGGGTAGCCCATCGCGATCCGGGCGGTGAACCGGTCCCGCTGCGCCTCCGGCAGCGGGTAGGTGCCCTCCATCTCGATCGGGTTCTGGGTGGCGATCACCATGAACGGCGTCCGCAGCTCGTAGGTGGTGCCGTCGACGGTGACCTGCCGCTCCTCCATGCATTCGAGCAGCGCGGCCTGGGTCTTCGGCGACGCCCGGTTGATCTCGTCGCCGACCACCAGGTTGGCGAAGACCGCGCCCGGCTTGAACTCGAAGTCGTGGTTGTCCTGGTTGTAGACGCTGACTCCGGTCACGTCGCTGGGCAGCAGGTCCGGGGTGAACTGGATCCGGCGTACGGAGCAGTCGATCGACCTGGCCAGCGTCTTGGCGAGTTTGGTCTTGCCGACTCCGGGAACGTCCTCGATCAGCAGGTGCCCCTCCGCGAGCAGGACGGCGAGTGCCAGCCGAACCGTGGCGGTTTTGCCCTCGATGACCTGCTCTATGTTGGCCACGATGGCGTCGGACACGGCGCGGAACTCGTCATGGGGCATCGGAGCACCCAGATCGTCCCAGCTGTCTTGGGTCACGATCCTCCTCCTCGTCGTACGGCGTCACGCGGGTCGGCCCGGCCGCCCGCCGTCAGTCACGTGGGGGACCGTCGTCTCCCGCCGCAGGGACCCCACATGCCTCTCAGGCTATCCATCTTTCGCGCGTCCGCCATCCACGGGATGGCGTGGTCTGCTCACCCGCCCATGCTCACCGTGGGCAACCCGGTCGTAGACGGACGGTCCGGGAGCCGCGCGGGAGCGGGCAGGGCGGCACCCGCTCCCCACCGGGAGTACGGGCCGGTGACCGGTCCGGTTCAAGCGCCCGCCCGGACCGCGCCCCGCCCCGACCGACACCACCCGCCGGGGTGAACCCGCCGGGCGGCCGGGTAGGACCGGCGTTTCCCGGGTAGTCGGCGACACCAGCGGTGACCAGGTCAGATGGTCGGGCGGGTCGACCGGTACGTGCAACCGGAGGGAGCTGGATGTCCACAGCCGGCTACATCGTGACCGTCGTCGCCGTCTGGGTGCTCTCCGGGATCGTAGCGGTGGCGGTGTTCATCGCCCGGCACGGCCAACGCGCCTGGTACTGGTATCCGTTGGGCGCCGTGCTCGGACTGCTCTTCGTCCCGATCGCGGTGGAGCGCGGATCGCGACCGACGGGGCGGTTGGAAACCCGCCCGGCACCGCCCGACACCGGGCCGAGCGCACCCGGCACGGGGCCCCGGGTGTTGGTCGGCCTGGACGGCTCCGCCGACTCCGAGCACGCCCTGCGTACGGCGCACCGGGTGCTCGCCGGTCGCGTCGGCGAGCTGATCCTGACCACCGTGGTCGACGTCGCCGCCGTCGAGCGGGGCGAACGCACCGCCGAAGAAGTCGACCAGCTGGACCGGGCACGGGAACTGCTCA
Organism: Micromonospora sp. ABR4_055; assembly: GCF_056160425.1. Taxonomy (NCBI): domain Bacteria; kingdom Bacillati; phylum Actinomycetota; class Actinomycetes; order Micromonosporales; family Micromonosporaceae; genus Micromonospora; species Micromonospora sp. ABR4_055. The sequence goes on along the minus strand of NZ_JBSWXD010000084.1, from coordinate 11,096 downwards.
CCGACCGGGCGGCCCGACTGCGCCACGCCGTCGGGCAGCCGCTGCCGAGCAGCATCGAGATCGTCACCGGCCGGCCCGCCCGGGCCCTGCTGGACGTCGCTCAGGCGCGCGACGTGGACATGATCGTGGTCGGGCGGCGGGGCCGTGGACTGTCCAACCGGCTGCTCGGCAGCGTCGCCGACCAGGTGGTCCGGGATGCCACCCGGCCGGTGCTGCTGGCCGCCAGCGAGGACGGTTGAGGTGCGCCCGACGACCGCCGGCCGGTGCCGGGCCGGTCCGTACCCCTGGGTCACCGCCGCACCGAGGGGTGCCCGTTGACGATGGTCGCGGTGCTGGCCCTGCTGACCGGGCTCGCCGCCGCCGTACCACTGCTCACCCGATCGCTCGGCCGCGACACCGGCTACCCGCTCGCGGTCGGCTACCTGTTGGGTTGCGGGCTGCTCGCCTCCCGGCTGCCGGTGGTGCTGGACAACGGCGCGGTCGCGGTCTCGGCGCGCTGGCTGCCGTCGCTGGACATCGCGTTCGCGCTGCGGCTCGACGGCCTGGCGATGGTCTTCGGGCTGCTGGTGCTCGGGGTCGGCGCGCTGATCATGATGTACTGCCCGCGCTACCTCGCCCCGCACCGCCCGTGCGCCGCGCTCTACACGCTGCTGACCCTGTTCACCGTGGCGATGCTCGGCCTGGTCTTCGCCGCCGACACGGTACTGCTGTTCCTGTTCTGGGAGCTGACCACGATCTGCTCGTTCTTCCTGATCGGCCAGGCCAGTCCGGCGGCGGCCCGCCCCGCCACCCGGGCGTTGCTGGTCACCGCCGGTGGCGGCCTGGCGCTGCTGGCGGCGGTCGTGGTGATGACGGTCCAGCTGGGCACCAGCGACCTGACCACCATCCTGGCCTACCCCGACCGGCTGCTCGGCTCGCCGGTCGCCTGGGTGGTCGGCGGGCTGCTGATCGTCGCGGCGTTCACCAAGTCCGCGCAGTTCCCGTTCCACTTCTGGCTGCCCAGCGCGATGGTGGCGATCACCCCGGTCAGCGCCTACCTGCACGCCGCGACGATGGTCAAGGCCGGGATCTACTTGCTGATCCGGTTCTCGCCGATCTACGCCGACCAGGCCGCCTGGACCATCGTGCTGGTCCTCGGCGGGCTCGGCACCGCGTTGGCGGGTGCGTTCCTCGCGCTGCGCCAGCACGACCTGAAGGCCATGCTGGCGTACTCGACGGTCAGCCAGCTCGGGCTGCTGGTCGGGGTGATCGGGGTCGGCACCCCGGCGGCGCTGGCCGCTGCGGTGCTGCACACCGTCGCTCACGCGCTGTTCAAGGCCACCCTGTTCATGCTCGTCGGCATCATCGACCGGGAGGCCGGCAGCCGGGACATCCGACAGCTCTCCGGCCTGCGCCACGTGATGCCGGTGACCGCCACCCTGACCGGCCTGGCCGCGATGTCGATGGCCGGCCTGCCACCACTGCTCGGGTTCGTCAGCAAGGAGGCGATCTTCGACGCGTTGATCAAGACCGGGGTCGATCCGTGGCTCAGCCCGTCGGCCGAGGTGCTGGCCGTTTCGGCGTCCGCCCTCACCTTCGCGTACGGCGCCCGGATCGTCTACGAGACCTTCGCCGGACCGCCGCGACAGCCGGAGCTGTACGAGCCGGCGTTGGCGTTTCTGACCCCGGCGGCGATCGCCGCGCTGCTGAGCCTGCTGCTCGGCCCGGCGGCCGCGCTGCTCGGCCCGTTGATCGACCAGGCGACCGAGGACGCGTCCCCCGGCGGCGATCCGCCGTACGTGGCGTTCTGGCACGGCTTCACCCCGGCGCTGGCGCTGTCGGCGCTCACCGTGCTGTCGGGGATGGCCCTGTTCGCCGCCCGTGGACGGGTCGACCGGCTGGTGCAGTCGGTGCGGCTGCCGCCGGCCGGGGCGGTCACCTTCGACCGCTGCTACGGCGCGCTGCTGAGACTGGGCGGGATCGTCGGCCGGCCGACCCGCTACGACTCGCCGGCCGCCCACCTGTTCCGGCCGGTGCTGCTGCTGGTGCTGATCGGGGCGGCCGGCAGCGCCGCGCTGGGGTCGATGCCGTCCTGGCCGGCCGCTGGCGCGGCGGCCGGCGACTGGCCGCTGCTGGTGCTGCTCGCGGTGGCCCTGGCCGGGATCGTGCTGGCCAGGTCGGCGCTCGCGGCGGTCGGGCTGCTGAGCCTGGTCGGCCTGATGGTCGCCACCTGGTTTCTGCTCGCCGGCGCGCCGGACGTGGCGTTGACCCTGATGCTCGTCGAGGTACTGACCGCAGTCGTCGCGATGCTCGTCCTGCGCCGGCTGCCGGCTCGGCTGCCGGGCGCCGACCGTCAGCCGGTCAGCTTCTTCGCCGCCGCCCTCGCGGTCGCCGCCGGTGCCGTCGCGGTGGCCGCGACGGTCGGGCTGACCGGTCGTCGTGACCTGTCCGCCCCGGCGGGTCACTTCCTGCGGACTGCGGAACCGGCGACCGGCGGCGGCAACGTGGTCAACGTGATCCTGGTCGAGTTCCGGGCGTTCGACACCCTCGGTGAGGCGACCGTCCTTGTCGCCGTGGCACTCGGGCTGGTCGGGCTGTTCCGGACCACCGGACGCGACGTCGCCGGTGGGCCCGACGTCGCCGGCGGGCCCGACGTCGCCGGCGGGCCCGGCGTCGCCGGTGGGCCTGGCGGCACCGCCGGGCGCGGCCGCACCGGATCCGGCCCGGCCGAGCCGGATCCGGTGCTCCGGTTCGCGTACCGACTGCTCACCCCGGTGATGCTGGTGGTCTCGGCGTGGCTGTTCCTGCGCGGCCACGACGAGCCCGGCGGCGGCTTCGTCGCCGCGCTGGTGGCCGGGATCGCGGCCGGGCTCGGTCAGCTGGCGTACGCCGGACGCCCACCGACGGCGGCCGGCCGGCTGCGGCCCGGGCCGCTGCTCGCCGCTGGGCTGCTGACCTGTCTCGGGATCGGTCTGTCCGCGCTGCTGGCCGGTGAGCCGTTCCTGACGCCGTCGCCCGGGCTGAAACTGTCGGTGCTCGGCTTCGCGGTGTCGCCGGTGACCTTCTTCGACCTCGGCGTCTATCTGATGGTGCTGGGCCTGATCACGGCGTCGGTACGGCGGCTCGGCACGGCGGAACCGTCCGACGGGGCGGTTCCGTCCGACGGGGCGGGGGTGCGGGCACCATGACCGTCGCGTTGGTGATCGGCCTGCTCACTGCGGCCGGCGTCTACCTCATCCTGCACCGCGGCCTGATCCGGGTCGTCATCGGCTTCGTCCTGCTCGGCCACGCCGTCAACATCCTGCTGCTCGCCTCGGGCGGTCTGTGGCGCCGGCAGCCGCCGTTCGGCGACGTCGACCCGGCGGCGACGGCCGATCCGCTGCCTCAGGCCTTCGCGCTCACCGCCATCGTGATCACATTCGGCATCACGATCTTCCTGCTCGCGCTCGCGGTGGTCGACCGGCCACGACCAGGCCGACCCGACCTGGAGCTGGGCGAGGCCGGCCCGCAGGACAAGGTCGATCCGGACAGCGCGGCGGGCCAGGACATCGCAGCGGGCCCGGAGCCGGAAGCTGGCCCGGAGCCGGTGCTGACCGAGCCCCGGTCGATGTCCGACCAGGTCGCCGAACACGGTCGGACGGTGGCCGGCGGCGACACCGGGGAGCTGCCCCGATGAATGCGCCGCTGCCGCTGGTCGGTCCGATCGTGCTGCCACTGGTCGTGGCCGGGCTGCTGCTGGCCGTACCGCGTCGGTTGACGCTGCACCGGATCGGCTGGCTGGGCACGGGCGTGGCAGTGCTCGCCCAGGGCGGAATGCTGCTGGCCGCGACCCGCCGTGGTGAGGTGCTGACCGAGCGGATCGGTGGCTGGCCGGCAGGCTTCGCGATCACCCTGGCGGCGGACACCTTCAGCGCGCTGATGGTCACGGTCGTGGCGCTGGTCGTGCTGCTGTGCGGGGTCTTCGCCATCGGTTCCGGTGACGACCGGCGACCGTATCTGGTCCCGCTGGCGCTGATGACCAGCGCCGGCGCGTTCGGGGCGTTCCTGACCGCCGACCTGTTCAACCTGTTCGTGCTGATCGAGGTCATGCTGGTGCCGTCGTACGTACTGCTGACCGCCGGCGCCGGCCGGGAGCGGACAGTGGCCGGGCGGATCTACGTGACCGTCAACCTGCTCGCCTCCACGATCCTGCTGGCCGGGGTGGGGCTGGTCTACGCCGTCGCCGGCACCGTCGATCTCGGCGAACTGGCCGGGTCGGCCAGCCGCGACGGCGCGCTGGCCCTGGCCGGCACAGTGGTGCTGCTCGCCCTGGCGGTGAAGGCCGCGGTGGTGCCGCTGCACGGCTGGCTGCCCCGCAGCTACCCGTACGCGCCACCGGTGGTCACCGCGTTGTTCTCCGGCGTCCTCACCAAGGTCGGTGGGTATGCGATCGTCCGGATCGTGGCGGTGGTCTATGACGGCGCGGTCGACTACCGGTGGGTGATCGGGCTGGCCGCCGCCGTGACCATGGTGATCGGCGTCCTCGGGGCGCTCGGCGAGACCACGATGCGTTCGGTGCTCGCGTTCCACATGGTCAGCCAGATCGGCTACCTGCTGATCGGGCTGGCGGTGTTCAACCCGGCCGCGCTCACTGCGGCGATCTTCTTCCTGGTGCAGTACATCCTGGTCAAGGCGGCGTTGTTCCTCTGCGCCGGGGCGGTGGTGGTCGGCTACGGCACCGATAAGCTGGACCGGCTCGGCGGGCTGGCCACGGTGCACCGGCTGCTCGCCCTGGCCTTCATAGGTGCGGGGCTGTCGCTGGCCGGGATGCCGCCGTTCTCCGGGTTCCTGGCCAAGTTCCTGCTGCTGCGGGCAGCGGTCGCCAACGGCGACTATCTGCTGTTCGCCGTCGCGGTGCTGGTCAGCCTCGGCACACTCATCTCGATGATCAAGATTTGGGATCTGGCGTTCTGGGGTGAACCCACGCCCGCACCGGTGGACCATGGTGGCCGCCCGTCGGCCTCCGTGAACCCGGCCGGCCAACCTTCGGTGTCCGCGAACTCGGCCGCCCGTACCGACGACGTGCCGCCGCGGATGACCACCTGGCTGACCGGGCCGGCGGTGCTGCTCGCGGCCCTCACCCTGCTGCTGGGTCCGGCCGCGCAGCCTTTGCTCGGCCTGGCGGCGACCGCCGCCGACGGACTGATCGACCCGAGCGCCTATGTGGAGGCGGTGACCGGACGTTGACCAGACGAACGCGACGGACCGAAAAGACCCGAACCGGCCCGGTGGAAGCCCGTACCGGCCGGGGAGCCGGCGGCGGCCGGGCCGGCAGGCCGCGCCGGGGGCCGGACCGGACGCTGCTGCACTGGCCGGTCCGGACGCTGCGCCGGGCCGGGCGGGTGCTGAGCTTCGTCGGCTACTTCACCGGCCGCCTGGTGGTGGCGAACGTCGTCGTCGCCCGGGAGATCGTCACGCCGGGCAGCGGGCTGTCGCCGGGGATCGTCGAGTTCCCGCTGCGGACCCGGACCAGCACCGAGATGGTGCTGATGGCGCTGGCCGTCGGGCTGACCCCGGGCACGCTCACCGTGGCGGTCCGCCCGCAACCGCCGACCCTGTTCGTGCACGGCATGCACGCCGAGGACCCGCAGCGGTTCCGCGCCGAACTCGCCCGGCTGCAGGACCACCTGCTGCCCGCCGCCCGCCCGGTCGACCGGGACGACCGGGCCGACCCGGGGGACCGGGACGACCGGGCCGACCAGCCGGAGGGAGCCGACCGGTGACCGGACTCGACCTCGTCCTCGCCGTCCTGGCCCTGGCGATGGCGGCGGCGATCATCCGCCTGGTGATCGGCCCGACCGACGCCGACCGCGCCGCCGCCGTCGACTTCGGCTTCTTCGTCTTCATCGCCGGGGTCGCCGTCCTCGCCGCCCGGCTGCGGATCGCCGAACTGCTCGACATCGTGCTGACCGCGACCCTGGTCGGGTTCCTCGCCACGGTCGCGCTCGCCCGCCTGGTGCATCGGAGGAGCCGGTGAACGGCTGGAACGTGCTCGCCGGGGTGCTGCTCGGCGCGGGCACCCTGCTGATCGGGATCACCGGGCTCGGCATGCTACGGCTGCCCGACGTCTACAACCGGATGAACGCGGTGGCGAAGGCGGCCAGCCTGGGTCTGGTGCTCATCCTGCTCGGCGCGCTGACCCTGCTGCCCAGCCCACGGACCGCGGTGGTGGTGACCCTGGCCGTACTGCTGCAGGTGGTCACCGCGCCGGTCGGCGGGTACGCGCTGGCCCGGTCGGCCTACCTGTCCGGTGCGCCGATGAGCCCGCAGAGCAGGTTCGACGCCCTCGCCGAGCAGGGCGGGCCCCGGCCCGACGCGGGACAGGGAGACCGGTCACGGCCGGGCACCGTGCCGGAGGGACCGGGGGAGGCCGGCCGGTCGTAGCCGTCGCCGGAGCCGGCGGTGAGGGCGGTCCACCTGGTTCGCCGACCCGGAGTACACTGACGCCATGGCCGGCGCCTTCCTGCTCCTTCTCCGGCCGTGCTGACCCACCAGGCCGCCTGACCGGCGCAGCGGCCGTCCGGCGGCGGCAGCACGGCGACCCCTCCTGTGGAGGGGTTTTTTCATGCCCACGACCAATACACCACAGCCCACAACCGACCCTGAGGTGGCGACCGACGATGAGCGAGGCAGTCGAGACCGCGGCGGACACCCCACCGTTCCGGTACACCGCCGCGATGGCCGGCGAGATCGAGCGACGGTGGCAGCAGCGGTGGGAGCGTGACGGCACCTTCCACGCGCCCAACCCGGTCGGCCCGCTGGCCGACCCGGCCCACCCGCGCGCCGACGCCGAGAAGCTCTTCCTGCTGGACATGTTCCCGTACCCGTCCGGCGCGGGCCTGCACGTCGGCCACCCGCTGGGCTTCATCGGCACCGACTGCTACGGCCGCTACCAGCGGATGGCCGGCCGCAACGTGCTGCACGCGATGGGCTTCGACGCCTTCGGCCTGCCCGCCGAGCAGTACGCGGTGCAGACCGGCCAGCACCCGCGGACCACCACCGAGGCCAACATCGAACGTTACCGGGCCCAGCTGCGGATGCTGGGGCTGGCCCACGACGACCGGCGGTCGGTGGCCACCACCGACGTGGAGTTCTACCGCTGGACCCAGTGGATCTTCCTGCAGGTCTTCAACTCGTGGTACGACACCGAGGCCGGCAGGGCCCGGCCGGTCAGTGAGCTGATCGCCGCGTACGAGTCGGGTCGGCGCGCCACCCCGGACGGGCGCGCCTGGTCCGAGCTGACCGACCGGGAACGCCGCGAACTGGTCGACGCGCACCGGCTGGCGTACGTCTCCGAGGCGCCGGTCAACTGGTGCCCCGGTCTGGGCACCGTGCTGGCCAACGAGGAGGTCACCGCCGACGGCCGGTCCGAGCGCGGCAACTTCCCGGTCTTCAAGCGCAACCTGCGGCAGTGGATGATGCGGATCACCACCTACGCCGACCGGCTGCTGACCGACCTGGACCTGCTGGACTGGCCCGAGCCGATCAAGCTGATGCAGCGCAACTGGATCGGCCGGTCCACCGGCGCGCACATCGTCTTCCCGACCGACGCCGCGCCGATCGAGGTCTTCACCACCCGGCCGGACACCGTCTTCGGCGCCACCTACATGGTGCTGGCCCCGGAGCACTCCCTGGTCGACGAGCTGGTGCCGACCGCCTGGCCGGAGGGCACCCGGCCGGCGTGGACCGGCGGGCACGCCACCCCGGCCGAGGCGGTCGAGGCGTACCGCAAGCAGGCGGCCGGGCGCACCGACGCCGAACGGCAGGCCGAGACCCGCGACAAGTCCGGCGTCTTCGTCGGCGCGTACGCCACCAACCCGGTCAACGGCGCCCGGCTGCCGATCTTCATCGCCGACTACGTGCTGGCCGGCTACGGCACCGGGGCGATCATGGCGGTGCCGGCGCAGGACGAGCGGGACTGGGACTTCGCCGAGGTGTTCGACCTGCCGATCGTGCGGACCGTGACACCGCCGGCGGACTTCACCGGCAAGGCGTACACCGGTGACGGGCCGGCGATGAACAGCGACTTCCTGAACGGTCTGGGCGTGACCGAGGCCAAGGAACGGATCATCGCCTGGCTGGAGGCGGGCGGCCACGGCCGGGGCGCGGTCACCTACCGACTGCGGGACTGGCTGTTCAGCCGGCAGCGCTACTGGGGCGAGCCGTTCCCGATCGTCTACGACGAGACCGGACTGCCGATCCCGCTGCCGGAGGAGATGCTGCCGCTGGAGCTGCCCGAGATCGACGACTTCTCGCCGCGTACCTTCGACCCCGACGACGCCGCATCCGACCCGGAGACGCCGCTGTCGCGGGCCGCCGACTGGGTCGAGGTGGAGCTGGACCTGACCGGGGTGCCGGGTGCGCCGGCCGGCCGGCGGAGCTACCGCCGGGAGACCAACACGATGCCGCAGTGGGCCGGCTCCTGCTGGTACGAGCTGCGCTACGCCGACCCGGCCAACGCCGACGCCTTCGTGGACCCGGCCAACGAGCGGTACTGGATGGGACCGGCGTCGGCGACCGACTGCGGCGGTGTCGACCTGTACGTCGGCGGGGTCGAGCACGCCGTGCTGCACCTGCTGTACGCCCGGTTCTGGCACAAGGTGCTGTTCGATCTGGGGCACGTGTCCAGCGTCGAGCCGTTCCGCCGGCTGTTCAACCAGGGCTACATCCAGGCGTACGCGTACACCGACGCGCGCGGCGCGTACGTCGACGCGGCGGCGGTGACCGAGCGCGACGGCGGCTGGTTCCACGGCGAAACCGCGGTCAACCGCGAGTACGGCAAGATGGGTAAGAGCCTGCGCAACGTGGTCACCCCGGACGAGATGTGCGAGGCGTACGGCGCCGACACGTTCCGGGTGTACGAAATGTCGATGGGCCCGCTGGAGGTCTCCCGTCCCTGGGAGACCCGGGCGGTCGTCGGTTCGTACCGGTTCCTGCAGCGGGTGTGGCGGGCCCTGGTCGACGAGCACACCGGCGCGTCCCGGGTGACCGACGCGCCCGCCGCCGACGAGGTCCGCCGGCTGACGCACCGGATCGTCGACGGTGTCCGCGCCGACATGGACGGGCTGCGGTTCAACACGGCGATCGCGAAGCTGATCGAGCTGACCAACGCGCTGACCCGGCTGCCCGCGACGCCCCGGGAGGCGGCCGAGCCGCTGGTCCTGATGCTGGCGCCGTTCGCCCCGCACGTCGCCGAGGAACTGTGGCAGCGGCTCGGCCACACCGGTTCGCTGACCTACGCCGACTTCCCGTCGGCCGACCCGGCGCTGCTGCGGGCCGCGTCGGTGATCTACCCGGTGCAGGTGGCCGGCAAGGTGCGGGGCCGCGTCGAGGTGCCGGCCGAGGCCGCCGAGGACGAGGTACGGGCCGCCGCTTTGGCCGCCGTCGCCGAGCACCTGGCCGGCCGTACGCCGCGCAAGGTGATCGTGGTCCCGGGCCGGATGGTCAGCGTGGTCCCCTGAGGCCAGGGCTCCTGGTGCCGGCGGCCCGGCCCGCAGGGTCAGCTGCGGGCCGGCCCGGGTTCAGCCGGCCAGGTGATCGCCGGCGCGGTCGTCGTAGCGCTGGCGGGCGGCGGCGATCACCGGTCGGTGCGCGAGTGACCAGTCGGCCAGCGCCTTGACCAGGTGGGTCAGGCTGGCGCCGACGTCGGTCAGCCGGTAGTCGACCTGGGCGGGGACGGTCGGATAGACCGTACGGGTCACCAGCCCGTCCCGCTCCAGCCGGCGGACGGTGAGCGTGAGCATGCGCTGCGAGATGCCGTCGATCGACCGTTGCAGCTGGCGGAAGCGCCGGGGCCCGGCCGCCAACTCGACCACGACCAGGACCGACCACCGGTCGCCGAGCCGGTCCAGCACGTCGCGGATGCCGCAGTCGGGGTGCTCGGCGCGCCCACACGGCTCCAGCTGTGCGGCCGAGGTGGTTACCGCGGTGTGCGTGGGTGACATGAGAGTGCCTTCTTGTCGGTGCCGACAGGGGGACGGGACGATCGCCGCAGGAAGCTACGGCGAGCAGGAGGACGTCCTCAATGATCCTTGTCACGGGTGCCACCGGACACCTCGGCGCGGCCATCGTCGACCGGCTGGGCCGCACCGGGGCACCGGTCACCGGTGCCAGCCGGTCACCGCGCCCGGGTCTGCGGCACCTGGACTTCGACCGGCCGGCCGACCTCGATCTGCGCGGCGTCCGGACGCTGGTGCTGGTCTCCGCCGGCTACGCCGAGGACGACCAGGTCGTCGCCCGCCACCGGGCGGTCGTCGACGCCGCCGTCCGCGACGGGGTCGACCAGGTGGTGTACACGAGCCTGACCACGGCGGGCGACCATCTCGGCTTCGCGCTGGCACACCGGGTCACCGAACAGCTGCTGGCCGCCAGCGGCCTGGGCTGGACGGTACTGCGCAACGGGCTGTACGCCGAACTGTTCGGGGCGCTGCTCACCTGGGGCCCGCAGGGGCTGGAGTCCGCCTTCGGCACCGGGGCCCTGGCCGCGGTCGCCCGGGCCGACCTGGCCGAGGCCGCCGCGCTGGTCGCCGCCGCCGCGTCGGAGCATGCCGGCCGCCGCTACGACCTGGTCGGCCGGCCAGTGACCGCCGATGAGGTCGCGGCCCGGCTCGGCGTCGGACACCGCACCATCGGCCTGGGGGAGTACCGCGCCCGGCTGGCGGACACAGCGGGTCTGCTGCCGTTCCAACCGCCGATGCTGGTGTCGACCGCGAGCGCGGTGCGACACGGGCTGCTCGGTGCCGGCGGCGACGATCTCGTCCGGCTGCTCGGTCGCGACCCGGCCGATCCACTCGAGGTCGCGGCGGCCGTGGCGGCGTCGTCCCGGCCCGGTCCGGCTACGCCGAGGCGGTGACGTCGCCGTCGGACCCGGCCCGGTCCCGCGCCGGCGCGGTGACATCGTGGTCTGGGACGCGGGCGGCGGCGGCACTGGCGCGGACCGCGCGGCGCCAGCGCAGCAGCAGGACGACGGTGGCCGCCGCGCCCCCCCCCGCCGAATAGGGGGCCAACCCACTGACCCCCCCAGGGGAGACCCCCGCCACACCGACCACCCCATAGCCCACCGCGGTTGGCGCCCAAAA
>NZ_JBSWXD010000083.1:0-28065 GCF_056160425.1 Micromonospora sp. ABR4_055 | reverse complement strand
CCCCCCCCCCCCCCCCCCCTCCCCCCCCCCCCCCCCCCCCCCCCCCCCCCCCCCCCCCCCCCCCCCCCCCCCCCCCCCCCCCCCCCCCCCCGCTACGTCACCGCCGCAGACCGAGCCGCTCGATGAGCGAACGGTAGCGGTTGATGTCCTTCTTCTGCAGGTAGTTAAGCAGCCGGCGGCGCCGGCCGACCAGCAGCAGCAGACCACGACGGCTGTGATGGTCCTGCTTGTGCACCTTGAGGTGCCCGGTGAGGTCGGCGATCCGCTTGGTGAGCACCGCGACCTGGACCTCCGGCGAACCGGTGTCCGCGTCGGCGGTGGCGTACTCCTCGCGGATCTTGCGCTTGGCTTCCTGATCGAGCGCCATGGTCTCCCTGAATCTGTGTGGGGTCGTCCCTCGTCTCGGCGCCCGCGGCGTCGTGCAGGCAGGCGAGACGAATCGTCGGTGGTCCGACGCTGTGTTCAGGCTACCAGCCGGTCGGCACGGCGGCCGGCAAGCCCACGGTGCGTCGGATCGCGGCTGCCCACCGGCCCGGGAGGCTCCGGTGGACGTCAGGCGCCGAGCACCGTCCGGACCTGGGCGACGTCCTCGTTCATCTGGACGACCAACGGACCGACCCCGTCGAACCGGCGGGTCTCCCGCAGCCGGGCGACGAAGTCGATCGCCACCTGCTCGCCGTAGATGTCCCGGTCGAAGTCGAGGACGTACGCCTCCACCCGGCGGTCGCGGCCGGCGAAGGTTGGGTTGGTGCCGATGGAGGCCGCAGCCGGCAGCCCGGGGCCTCCTCCGCTGAGCCCGTCCGGGCGGACCGGGCCGTCCGAGCGCACCAGCCGGGCCGCGTAGATGCCGTCCGCCGGCACCGCCGCGTACCGCGGGGTGAGCAGGTTCGCGGTGGGAAAGCCGATTTCCCGGCCGCGACGGTCGCCGCGGACCACCACCCCTTCGAGGCGGTGCGGCCGGCCGAGCGCGGCGGCGGCGGCGGTCACGTCCCCGGCGTCGATACAGGCCCGAATGTACGTCGAAGAGAAGACCGTGCCGCTGTCGGTGACCAGGCTGGCGTCCTCGACCGCGAACCCGAACCGGCGACCGAGCCGCGCCAGCAGCGCGACGTCCCCGGTGGCCCGGTGCCCGAACCTGAAGTTTTCCCCCACCACCACCACGGCGGCGTGCAGATGCTCGACCAGCAGGTCGTGGACGAACTGCTCAGCGGTCAGCCGGGAGAACTCGACGGTGAACGGCAGTACGCAGAGCACGTCCACGCCGAGCGATTCGATCAGCTCGGCCTTGCGGGCCGGCCCGGTGAGCACCGCCGGATGGCTACCGGGCCGCACCACCTCGGCCGGATGCGGGTCGAAGGTCACCACCACGGACTGGATACCGAGGTCGCGGGCCCGCTTGACGGCATGCCCGATCGTCGCCTGATGCCCGCGGTGGATGCCGTCGAACACCCCGATGGTGACCACCGCGCGACCCCAGCCACCACCGGCCGCCTCCACTCCCCGCCACCGCTGCATGATGCCTCCCGCCTGTGCCGCCAAGGTTTGCCCCAACCGGGTGACCGGCCGGGTTCGATGCTGTCACGCCGGCGCGAGGACGATCTCCGCGCGGGCCCGGCCGTCACGTTCCGACACCACCGCGAGCAGTTCGCCGTCCGGGGCGTAGACCGCATACGGCCCGGGTCGGCCGATCGGTGCGATCGGGCCACCGTGACCGAGCACCCGGGCCTCCTCCGCGCCGACCTCGCGGCCGGTGAGGAAGCGGCTGGCGGCGGTCGCCATGGGCAACTGCACCACGTCCGGTGCCCGCTGCTCAAGCTCCGCCAGAGTGGCGGCTTCGGCCGCGGTGAACCCGCCGACCGCGGTCCGGCGCAGCGCGGTGAGGTGCCCGCCGACGCCGAGCGCAGTCCCCAGATCCCGGGCGATGGCCCGGATGTACGTGCCGGACGAGCAGGCCACCTCGACGTCGACGTCGACGCTGCCGTCGGTCGGCGGGTGGACGGCGATCGGGTCGAGGCGGGAGATGGTCACCCGGCGGGCGGCCAGCTCGACCTGCTCGCCGGAGCGGACCCGCCGGTACGCCCGCTGCCCGTTGATCTTGATTGCGCTCACGGCGCTGGGCACCTGGTCGATCTCCCCGGTCAGCGCGGTCAGCCCGGCCCGGATCCGCTCCTCGGTGACACCGTCCACCGGTAACCGGGCGGTGACCTCCCCCTCGGCGTCGTCGGTCACCGTCGACACGCCGAGCCGGATGGTGGCCGTGTAGGTCTTGCCGACGCCGATCACGTAGGTAAGCAGCCGGGTGGCCCGGTTCACCGCGACCACCAGCACGCCGGTCGCCATCGGGTCCAGGGTGCCGCCGTGGCCCACCCGACGGGTGCCGGCCAGCCGCCGGATCCGGGCGACGACGTCATGCGAGGTCATCCCGGCCGACTTGTCGACCACGATCAGTCCGTGCGTACTCACGACTGCCAAGCCTGCCAGATCCCGATACTTGGTGGCGATCAGGTCCGGTCGCCCGATGGCCGCAGCGATCAGGTCCGGCCGGCCGGCACGCCGAGCACCGTCCACTGCGGCGACCTCAGCCGGTGGACCAGCCCGACCAGCCGGACCAGCATGAACACCGCCAGCCCGGCCCAGATGCCGGCCAGACCGAAATCGAGCAGGTAGCCGGCCCAGATGACCGGCAGGAATCCGCCGAGCGCGCCACCGATCGTGAGGTCACGTAGGTAACGCAGATCACCCGCCCCGATGAAGACCCCGTCGAGAGCGAAGACCACCCCGGCCACCGGCTGCAGCGCCACGAACCACGGCCAGATGACCATCGCCTGGTCGTGCACGCCGAGGTCAGGGCTGAACCAGCCGGGAATCACCGGGGCACCGGCGGCGAACAGCACCGCGAATCCGACGCCGGCGAGGAGGCCGAACAGCACCAGCCGGCGGGCGAGCAGCCGGGCGCCCGCCGCGTCACCGGCGCCCAGCGCCGCGCCGACCAGCGACTGGCCGGCGATCGCCAGCGCGTCCATCGCCAGCGCGGTGAAGAACCACAGCTGGATGGCGATCTGGTGGGCGCCGACCTGGATGGTGCCGTACCGTGCCGCGACAGCGGTGGCGGACAGGAAGCTGACCTGGAACGCGGCGCCTCGGATCAGCAGGTCACGTCCGACGGTGAGGTGGGTCAGCAGGAGGTGCGGCCGGGGGCGCAACGGCGCCCCGGCCGTCGCCAGCGCCCGGACGAAGAGCAGACCGCCCAGGGTCTGCGCGACGACGTTGGCCACCGCCGACCCGGTCAGCCCCAGACCCAGCGGGTAGACCAGCACCGGGCAGAGCACGGCGGAGACGACGTTGGCCGCCAGCACGTACCACACCGGACGGCGGGTCTCCTGCACACCGCGCATCCAGCCGTTGCCGGCGGCGGCCAGCAGCAGACCCGGCGCGCCCCAGGCGGCGATCCGCAGCCACTGTTCGGCGGCGTCGGCGACCGGGCCGTGCGCCCCGGCGAGCCCAGCGGTGATCGGACCGGCCAGGATCTGCAGCGCTACGGCGAGCAGCAGTCCGGCGAACGCCCCGAGCCAGGACGCCTGAACCCCCTCGGCCAGGGCGGCGGCCCGGTCACCGGCGCCGTAACGGCGGGCGGCGCGGCCGGTGGTGCCGTACGCCGCGACAGTGCCGAGCCAGGCGGCCACCGACATCACGGTGCCACCCACCGCGACGGCGGCGAGGGCCACCGGCCCGAGGCGGCCGACGACGGCGGTGTCGACGAGGACGTAGATCGGCTCGGCCGCCAGCACGACCAAAGCGGGTAGTGCCAGGCGCACGATCCGTCGGGTGGACGCCGACCGTGGTTCGGACCCCGGGCCGGACGGTGGCGACGGTGGCGCAGTGCCGGAGGTGGCCATCGCGGTACAGCCTGACAGCCGATTGGTAAGGAGCGCTATTGCCCAGGTCACTTACCTAGGCGGAACACCGCAGACCGATTCCCGCAACACACCGACCCAGGCCGCGCGGTCTCGCGCGACGGCGCGGCCGGAGGCGACCCGCAGACGTTACTGGCGGGTGTCCATCGACATCTGCAATGCCCGCCGGGCCTGCTCGCGCGCTTCGTCGGCGGTTTCGGGCTTGGGCTTGCTGGGCATGACGCCACGACCTTCCCACAGGTTGACACCGGATTGCCGACGACGGCACCTCCGGGATCACCGGGGCCGCGACCAGGCGGACAGGCGGCGGGCAGGTGTGGCCCGCACCACACCCAAGTTATCGTTCAGGTCCACATCCTGCGCACTGTTCCCACAATGCGAGAGAAATACATTAGTCTACGTCGATCACCGCGCGAAGAAGTGCCACCCGACCCACCACCAGAATCCGAAGACCCCGATCCGACCGACCGGCACCCTGCCCACCTCGTACTGCATCACGTACGCGCAAACGTCACCGAACGTCGGGATCCGCGAGCCCGGCCGCCTGGCGAGCAGTTCCAGCACCCCGAACAGCGCCAGCGCGACGACGAAACCGCCGATCACCGCCGCCCGAGTACCACTCATCGCCGCACCAGCACCCAGAACGCGGCCAGCCAGCCGCAGTACGCCGCCGACCGGGCCACCGGCCCGTCCAGCACCGGATCGGCCAGCTTGGAGAAGGTCGGGAAGTCGTCGGTCGAGCCCATCGCGAACGTGGCGCCCTCGACGACGGTGAACATCGCGACCGGCACGATCCACCACACCGCACCGTCACCGAGTCGACATGGGGTCGGCCGCCGTGGCACCCGGTGCGACAGACCGAACCAGATCAGCGCCCCGCCGGTGCCGATGGTGTACAGGTTCGCCGCCGTCGAGAACGAGGGCAGCTGCCCACCCACCAGCGACAGTACGGCAATGACCGGGATCGAGACGACCGGTCGGTCCCAGGCCCGCGGCACCTCCGCGGTGAGCTCAGACGGCTGCTCCATCACTCGATTGTCCCTGGTCGGTGACGACGAGTGAAGTGTCTATGCAGGTGGTCGGGGCTCGGTTGGCGAGATCTGGCACCTGTGGAGGAGACCGACCCGCGCCCGGGTCAGCGATCGGGGCACTCAGCCAAGCTGGGCACGGATGGCAGCGATGACCTCGTCGGCGCTGCCGACACCGGTGAAGCCGGCAGCGAGCCGATGCCCACCGCCGCCGAGCGCCACCGCCACCGCACTCACGTCGACACCGCCCTTGCTGCGCATCGATACCGCCCATCCGGTCTCGCTCACCTGCTTGAGCACGCAGCTCACATCCGCCTCGACCGTGCACCGGACCGAATCGATCAACGCCTCAAGCACATACGGCGGCTGGTCGAAACGTTCCAGATCGGCCAGGGTGGCATGGGTCCAGACGAGGCCCTGGCCGCCGGCTGCCGCCGGCTCCAGGACGCAACGTTGCAGCACCGCACCGAAGAGCTGGACCGCCCCGAACGGTCGGCTGTCGAAGACCCGCCGGGAGACCTCGGCCGGGCTGATGCCGGTGGCCAGCAACCGGGCGGCGAACTGGTGCACCGCCGGGGTGGTCATGTCGAACCGGAACGAACCGGTGTCGGTGATCAGCGCAATGTAGAGACACTCGGCGATCTCCCGGTCCAGCGGTACGCCGAGCCGGCCGAGCAACTGGTCGACCACCACCGAGGTGGCCGCCGCAGTCGGGTCCACGAGATGAATACCGCCGAACCGGGTGTTGGAGGCGTGGTGGTCGACCACGATCGCCGTCCGGGTCGTCATCCGATCGGCCAGGGCGTTCAGCCGGGACGCGCTCGCCACGTCGAAGCAGAGCGCCAGATCCGGATCGGCCCACGCCTCGTCCGGCTGGACCAACAGGTGGGAGCCGGGCATTCCCCGCAGGGACGGCGGCAGCTCCTGGTTGCCGGGAAACGCGGCCTGCACCGCGCAGCCGCCGAGCCGGGTCAGGCCCAGCCCGAAGCCGAGCATGCTGCCGAGCGCGTCACCGTCGGGGTTGACGTGGCACAGCAGCAGGACCCTCCCGCCGGGCGGGACCGCACGGACGGCGGCGACTGCGGCCGCCCACTCGTCCCCGGTCGGCCCGGTCGCCTGATCGGCGGCCGGTGGACCGACCGGAGACGGAACGCTGATCATCGGGGTCGCCCGTCCGGATGGGGCTGGCCGGACCCGGCTGCGTCAGCGGTCGCCGTGCCCTTCGGGGCCGCCTCCGCTGGGTCTTCGTCGTCCGCTGCGTCCTCGTCGTCATCCGAATCGGCCCGGTACGGCTGGGCGTCACCGGCGTACTCGGCGTTCGCCGCCAGCCGCTGCACCTCGGCGTCGGCGCTGCGGGCTGCGGCAAGCAGATCGTCGATGTGCTTGGCATGCTCCTGCACGTCGTCGAGGACGAAGGTGAGCGTCGGTGAGTGACGCAGCCCGAGCGCCTTGCCGACCGTGCTGCGCAGCAGCCCGTTCGCGCTGTCCAACGCCGCCTTGGTGCCGGCCTGGGCG
Organism: Micromonospora sp. ABR4_055; assembly: GCF_056160425.1. Taxonomy (NCBI): domain Bacteria; kingdom Bacillati; phylum Actinomycetota; class Actinomycetes; order Micromonosporales; family Micromonosporaceae; genus Micromonospora; species Micromonospora sp. ABR4_055. Next base: position 21,608 of record NZ_JBSWXD010000083.1, on the reverse strand, counting down.
GCGGCGTCACCGAGGACCGTGTAGAAGACCGTCGCGTCGCGCAGATCAGCGGTGATCCGCGCGTCGGTGATGGTGATCATGCCGAGTCTGGGGTCCTTGATCTGGGTACGCACCACCGAAGCCACCAGCTCGCGCACGCGCTCCGCGTGCCTGTGCACCCGCGCCGGGTCCGTCATTTCTACCTCCGCGGTGTCCGGTCAACGTGTCGACCCTACCTGTGCGCCGTACGCCGGGCCGGTCGGTGCGCGTGCGTGCCGGACCAGTCGGTGTCGTGGATCAGTCGTCGGCGCCGTAGAGCCGGCGCCGGACGGAGAGCAGCTCGATCTCGGGCCGACCGGTCACCATCCGTTCACAGTTGTCAAGTACCTCACGTACGTGCGCCGCGTCGGCCGCGACCACCGCCACCGCGATCTCCGCCCGGCCGTACCGGTCGAGCGCGCCGACCTCGGCGGCGGAGACCTCGAAGCGGCGCAGCGCGGCGACGATCGGGCGTACGTAGGAGCGTTTCGCCTTCAGCGACTGGGAGTCGCCCGGCAGCAGCATGTCGAAGGTGGCGGTTCCGGTGAACATCGTCCCGAAGAATACGCGGTCAGCGGCGGACTCGGCCGGCACCCGACGCCGACCGGCGATCGGCAGGCGGTACCGCCAGGCGGCACCGACGCGAGCAGGCGGTCGGCAACCGGTGAAGCGCACCCGGTGGCCGACCGCCCGTCGGCGTGCTGCGAGCCCTACGCCGAGCGGATCAGGTACGTACCTTCTCCCGCATCTCGAAGGTCTCGATGATGTCGCCCACCTGGATGTTGTTGTAGTTCCCCAGGGTCAGACCGCATTCGAAGCCCTCCCGGACCTCGGTCGCGTCGTCCTTGAAGCGCTTGAGCGAGCTGATGGTGACGTTGTCCGCCACCACCGCGCCGTCGCGCAGCAGCCGGGCCTTGGCGTTGCGTCGAATGATGCCCGACCGGACCATGCAGCCGGCGATGTTGCCGATCTTGGACGAACGGAACACGTCGCGGATCTCCGCGCTGCCCAGCTCGACCTCCTCGAACTCCGGCTTGAGCAGGCCCTTGAGCGCCGCGTCGATCTCCTCGATGGCCTGATAGATGACGGTGTAGTACCGGATCTCGACGCCTTCGCGGTCGGCGATCTCCCGGACCTTGTTGGAGGCCCGGACGTTGAAGCCGATGATCGTCGCCGCCTCGGCGGACGCGCTCGCGAGCATCACGTTGCTCTCGGTGATCGCACCCACACCCCGGTCCAGGATCCGCAGCTGGACCTCGTCCGGGATGTCGAGCTTGAACAGCGCGTCCTCCAACGCCTCGACCGAGCCGGAGACATCGCCCTTGAGGATCAGGTTGAGCGACGTCTTCTCGCCCTCCTTGATCTGCTCCATGAGCGTCTCCAGCGTCGCCCGGCCGCGGGAGTTGGCAAAGCTCGCCGCCCGCCGCCGTGCCTGTCGCTGCTCGGCGATCTGCCGCACCGTCCGGTCGTCCTGCGCGGCGAGGAACGTGTCACCCGCGCTGGGTACTGCGGTGAGACCGAGCACCAGCACCGGACGGGCCGGACCCGCCTCGGCGACCTGGTTGCCGTTCTCGTCCAGCATGGCCCGGACCCGGCCGTGCGCGCCGCCCGCCACGATCGAGTCGCCGGTACGCAGGGTGCCCTTCTGCACCAGTACGGTCGCCACCGCGCCCCGGCCCTTGTCCAGGTGCGCCTCGATCGCGATGCCCTGCGCCGGGCCGTCGACCGGAGCGGTGAGCTCGAGCGCAGCGTCGGCGGTCAGCAGCACCGCCTCCAGCAACTGGTCGATGCCGGTGCCGGGCTTGGCCGCCACGTTGACGAACATGGTCTCGCCGCCGTACTCCTCGGCGACCAGACCGTACTCGGTCAACTGCTGGCGAACCTTGTCCGGGTTGGCCTCCGGCTTGTCGATCTTGTTGACCGCGACCACGATCGGCACGTCGGCCGCCTTGGCGTGGTTCAGCGCCTCGATGGTCTGTGGCATGACTCCGTCGTCGGCCGCAACCACCAGCACCACGATGTCGGTGACCTGCGCACCACGGGCACGCATGGCGGTGAACGCCTCGTGACCCGGGGTGTCGATGAAGGTCAACGCGCGGTCCACCCCGTCGTGCGGCACGTGCACCTGGTAGGCACCGATGTGCTGGGTGATGCCGCCGGCCTCGCCCTCGACCAGGTTGGTCTGCCGAATCGCATCGAGCAGCTTGGTCTTACCGTGGTCGACGTGACCCATCACGGTCACCACCGGCGGTCGGGTGACCAGCCGGTCGGAGTCCACCTCGGCATCGAGGTCGATGTTGAACTGCGCGAGCAGTTCGCGGTCCTCGTCCTCCGGGCTGACGATCTGCACGTTGAACCCGAGGTGCTCACCCAACAACTGCAGCGTCTCGTCCGAGCAGGACTGGGTGGCGGTGACCATCTCGCCCAGGTTGAACATCTCCTGGACCAGCGACCCCGGATTGGCGTTGATCTTGTCAGCGAAGTCCGACAGCGACGCCCCACGCGACAGCCGTACCGCCTGACCCTGGCCACGCGGCGCGCCGGAACTCATCGTCGGCGCGGAGAGGTTGTCGAATTCCTGTCTGCGCTGCTTCTTGGACTTGCGGCCCCTGGTCGGGCGCCCACCCGGCCGCCCGAAGGCACCTGCGGTGCCGCCACCACGGCCACGGCCGCCACCACCGGGCCGACCCCCGCCGCCGGCAGGGGCGCCACCACGGAAGCCACCGCCGCCGCCACCAGGGCCGCCACGGTAACCGCCGCCACCGCCGCCACGGCCGCCACCGGGACCACCGGGTCGGCCGGCGCCGCCGGGACCACCCGGGCGACCCGGGCGCTGCGACGGCATCGACGCCGGACTCGGCCGCGGTGGCATCGACGCCGGGCTCGGCCGCGGTGGCATCGACGCCGGGTTGGGCCGCTGCCCACCACCGGCGGCGGGTCGCTGCCCACCACCCTGGCTGATGCCGAACGGGTTGTTGCCGCCCCGCGCCGGCGGGCGGGCACCCGGCCGACCGGGTGCCCCCGACGATGGCGCACCGGGCGTCGACGGCCGACCGCCGGTCGAGCGACCGGCTGCCGGGCTACCTGGACGCGGCGGCACCGACCCTGGTCCGGGCTTGGGTCGGGGACCGCCGTCCGCCGGGGGCTCCCGCCGGCCGGTGTCCCGCTGCTTCGCCGCCTGCTGGGCGGCCTTGACGTTGGCCTCCTGCTCGGCCTTGAGCGCTGCCGCCCGCGCCTCGGCGGCGGCCACCTCGATGTCGTGCGCGCTCGCTGGCTTGGCCACCGGGGCCGCCGACGGCGGCGGACCGGGCACCGGGGCCTTGGGGCGCATCGACGACGGCGCCGCCGGCCGGCGCGGTGGCGCCGGCTTGGCGGAGACTCTCGGCTCGGTGCTGTTCGTCGGCGCCGCGGCCGGCCGGGCCGGTGCCGACGGTGACGACGACTGGGACGCCGCCGCGAACGCACCACGGAGGCGTCGGGCGACCGGTGCTTCCACCGTGCTCGACGCGGATTTCACGAACTCGCCCATCTCCTTGAGTTTGGCGAGAACGGTCTTGCTTTCGACCCCGAGCTCTTTGGCGAGCTCGTGTACGCGGGCCTTGCCTGCCACTGCACTCCTCACTCCGAGGTCGTGCGGGCAGCACCCGCAGCGACCTCACTCGTGCACTAGAAGCCTGCTCATTGCTGGGACTTCATCGTGTGCTCATGTCGGTCGTCCTACCTTGCTGTGCGACCCTCGTCCGGCCGGATGACCGGACGTAGCGGTTGACGTGCTGATGTACTCGGCCAGCTCGCCGGTGTCAACGACACCGGACACCCGCAGCGCCCGCCCGAAGGCGCGACGCCGCTGTGCCAGCTCCAGACATGCCGGACCGGGATGCAGGTGCGCACCCCGCCCCGGCAAACCACGGATCGGATCAGGTCGCAGGCGCGACACGTCCTCGCCTGCGACTACGACAACCCGTAGCAGCTCGTGAACCGGTGCACGTCGTCGGCAGCCCACACAGGTGCGCACCGGCAACGCACGTCGTACCACGAGAAAAGTCTACCCCGACGCGCCAGAGACCGCGCCGCCCGGTTCCGGAGCCGGATCCCGACCAGCGGAACCGGCCTCGGTGTCCGGTCGGATGTCGATCCGCCAGCCGGTCAATCGGGCAGCAAGCCGGGCATTCTGCCCCTCCCTGCCGATGGCCAGCGAAAGTTGAAAGTCCGGCACCGTCACCCGGGCGGTACGGGTGGCCGCGTCGACCACCTCGACCCGCAACGCCTTCGCCGGCGACAGCGCGTTACCCACGAAGGCGGCCGGGTCGTCGGACCAGTCGATGATGTCGATCTTCTCGCCGTGCAGTTCGCTCATCACCGCCCGCACCCGCTGGCCCATCGGACCGATACAGGCACCCTTGGCGTTGACCCCGGAAGCGGTCGACCGTACCGCGATCTTGGTCCGGTGGCCCGCTTCCCGGGCGATCGCCGCGATCTCCACGGTGCCGTCGGCGATCTCCGGGACCTCCAGCGCGAACAGCCGCTTGACCAGATTGGGGTGAGAACGGGACAGGGTGATCTGCGGCCCCCGGAACCCTTTGGCCACGTGCACCACCACGCACCGGATCCGCTGGCCGTGCGGGTAGGTCTCACCCGGCACCTGCTCGGCGGCCGGCAGCACTGCCTCCAACTTGCCCAGGTCGACGGTGACGATCCCCTTCTCGGTGCGGGCCTCATGGGCCTGGATCACCCCGGTGACGAGGTCACCGTCGCGCCCGGCGTACTCCCCGAAGTGAACTTCGTCGGTTGCTTCCCGCAACCGCTGCAGAATCACCTGTTTGGCGGTCATCGCGGCGATCCGCCCGAAATCGTGCGGGGTGTCGTCCCACTCGCGCAGCACCGCGCCCTCGGCGTCGAGATCCTGGGCGTAGACCAGCGCCATCCCACTGCGCCGGTCGATCTCGACCCGGGCATGGGTCTGCGCGCCCTCGGTGTGCCGGTACGCGGTCAGCAGCGCGGCCTCGATAGCCGCGAGAATCGTGTCGAACGGGATCTCCCGCTCGCGCTCCAGTGCGCGCAGCGCCGCGAGGTCGATGTTCACCTCTCCTCGTCCTCCACTTCGTCGTCGTCGGACGGGTCGTCGACATCCGCCGGGTCGTCGTCGACGACCTCGTCGAGGCGGTTGAACTCCACCTGGACCCGCCCGGGGCCGAGGTCGTCGTAGGGCCACCGCTGCACGTCACCGTCGACGTCCAGCTCCACCGACTCATCGTCGGCCGTGACGATCCGGCCGGTCACCTGGCGCTGGGCCACGGTCACCCGCACCAGCCGGCCGGCGTTGCGGCGCCAGTGCCGGGACAACCGCAGCGGCCGGTCCACGCCGGGGGAACTGACCTCGAGCTGGTACTCGCCGACGATCAGCTCCGCGCCGGCCACCGACTCGGCCTCGTCCAGGGCCACCGAGACCGCGCGGGACACCTCGGCCACCGAGTCGAGCCCGACGCCGCCGTCGGCGTCGACGATCACCCGGACCAGGTATCGACGACCCACCCGGGAGACCGAGACGTCCTCCAGGTCGAAGCCGGCAGCCCGGACCACTGGCTCGACGATCGCACGCAACCGGTCACGCCGGGCCGCAGTTGCGACCTGGGGCCGTTGCGTGCCGTCCGGACGGGGCCGCGTGGCGGCGGCCCGACGGGCGCGGGAACCGGGTGACCTGCCACCGGCGCGGTCACGCTGTGTCATCTCCGCACCCTTCCACCGTTATCTTCTTCGTTGGCCGCTCGACGCGACACCAGCGGTGCCGCCGGATGTTACTCCGACGCGACTGGGCAGAGCGTAACGCGCGGCCGAGGCGATCGACCCCCCGGCGCACCGAGGAAACCGGACACCCGACCGCACGCGGATACGGGTAGCCACCCGGGACAGCGACGACCACACTGAGTCGCGAGTACAGAACTTTCCGGATAGGCTCCGGCCGGGCCGATCCCGGGAGGCGCGGACCGAACGCGGCGTCGATGGTGTTGACTGGTCCGGTGTTCGCGAACCAACCAGGCCGGCGGGCGATCGGCAGGATCGCGCACCCGGCCACCTCTGCGGCCAGCGGCTGCAGCCGACGCGGAGTGATCCGGGGTGCCGTCGGAGCGGCCGTCGCCCTCGCCGTCCCGGCCGGGCTGGCCGGATGCGGCCTGCTCGGCGGTGAGCCGGAGCCCGAACCGGAGCCGGATCCACTCGCCGGCCTGCTCGCCGCCACGCTGGAGCTGGTAGGTCGCTACGACGCCGCGATGACCACGGCGGCCGGACTCGGCCCGCTGCTGACCCCGGTCGTCGCCACCCACCGGGCGCACGCCGAGGAGCTCAGCCGGCTGACCGGGATCGCCCTACCGGCCCCGACGACCGCCGCCCCCGGCGGCCAACCCACCGACCCGGGCACGGCCGTACCGGGGCCCGGCACCTCGGCCCCGCCGGGCGACCGGGCCGCCGTACTCACCGCGTTGCGGTCCGCGGAGGAGGCTGCCGCAACCGAGGCCGCAGCCGCGTGCCACACCGCCGCTGCTGACCGGGCCGCACTACTGGGCTCGATCGCCGCCGCCCGCACCTGCCACCTTGAGGTGCTGCGTTGAGCGTGCATCACCGGATCAGAAGGAGCAGCGACCGTGGCTGACGGGTGGGAGCAGGCACTCGCCGCCGAATACGCGGCGATCTTCGCCTACGGCGTACTCGGGGTCCAGCTCGACGGCGACGCCGCTGGCCGGGCCCGGGACGCCGAGGCCGCCCACCGGGACCGGCGCGACCAGCTGATCCTGCGGATCGGCGCCGCCGCACCGCCGGTCGACCCGGCCTATCAGCTGCCGTTCCCGGTCACCGACACGACCAGCGCCCTGCGGTTGGCCGCCGAGGTGGAGGAGCGGGCCGCCGCCGTCTGGCGGGCGGTGCTGCCGGTCACCTCCGGCGCGGACCGCGCGGCGGCGCTCACCGTCCTGATCGAGTACGCGGTCCGCGCGACCCGCTGGCGACAGGCGGCCGGCGTCACACCGGCCGTACCGACCTGGCCGGGCCGGCCCGGCTGAAGCGAGGCTGACGCGCGACCGGAAATCCCGCGACCGGAACCGCAATTCATGATCCCGGTTGCCGCCCACCTACCCGGTATGCATACTCAGCTGGCATGTCGATCCGCCACGGGCTGCTCGCGCTGCTCGACCGGGGCCCGATGCACGGGTACCAGCTCCGGGCCGCCTTCGAGGAGGCCACCGGCGGGGCGTGGCCGCTCAACATCGGTCAGGTGTACACCACGCTCAGCAGGCTGGAACGCGACGGGCTGGTGCACGCGCTGGCGGGCAACGCGGCCGGGCAGCGACCGTTCGCCATCACCGACGCCGGCCGGGACGCGCTGGCCGGCTGGTTCAGCAGCCCGGTGGGCCGCGTCGGCCAAGGCCGCGACGAGCTGACGGTGAAGATCGCCCTCGCGCTGAGCACACCCCGGGCGGACGTACGCGGGGTGGTCGCGGCGCAACGGGCGGCGACCCTGGACGCGGTACGGGAGCTGACCCGTGCCCGAGCGAGGTCGGCCGACGTCGACCGCGTCGGCCGGCTGGTGCTCGACGCGATGCTGTTCCGGGCGGAGGCGGAGATCCGCTGGCTCGACCACTGTGAGACCAGTCTGCTGGGCCCCGGTCCGGTCAGGGCAGGGTGAGGATCTCGAAGCCGTCCTCGGTGACCACGATCGTGTGCTCGAACTGGGCGGTCCACCGGCGGTCCTTGGTGACCACCGTCCAGCCGTCCCGCCACATGTCGTACTCGTGCGTGCCGAGCGTGATCATCGGCTCGACGGTGAACGTCATTCCCGGTTCCATCACGTCCGTGGGTCGTGGACTGTCGTAGTGCGGAACGTACAGCCCGCTGTGGAACGCCTCACCGATGCCGTGGCCGGTGAAGTCGCGTACCACGCCGTAGCCGAACCGACGGGCGTAGGACTCGATCACCCGGCCGATCACGTTGATCTGCCGCCCCGGGGCCACCGCCCGGATGCCCCGCATCATCGCCTCGTGGGTCCGCTCGACCAGCAGTTGGGCCTCCTGGGAGACCTCGCCGACGCAGAAGGTCGCGTCGGTGTCGCCGTGCACCCCGCCGATGTAGGCGGTCACGTCGACGTTGGCGATGTCGCCGTCGGCCAGCACCGTGGAGTCGGGGATGCCGTGGCAGACGACCTCATTGAGGCTGGTGCAGCAGGATTTGGGGAACCCCTTGTAGCCCAGGGTCGACGGATAGGCGCCGTTGTCACAGAGGAAGTCGTGCACCACCGCGTCGATCTCGTCGGTGGTCACCCCTGGTTTGCAGTGCTCACCGGCGAGCTGCACGGCCCGGGCGGCGAGCCGACCCGCCACCCGCATCCGCTCGATCGTCTCCGGGGACTGCACGTGCGAGCCCCGCCAGGGCGCGGGCTGCTTGCGACCGACGTACTCCGGCCGGGTGATGTGCGCCGGCACCGGCCGCCACGGCGAGATCTTTCCAGGGGTCAGCGGAGCGCGGACGGAGGTCATGCGTCCAGCCTAGCGCCGTCGGTGCCGACCCAACCGGCCGGCGACCGGGCCACCACCATCACGCTGGGCAGTCGACCTTTTACCGCCGAATCTTGCCGGATCCGCACAGTTGTGCCATCTTAACGTTCGTGAATCAGCAGGGTCAGGAGCAGCACTTCTCCGCCACCAGTGACCTGGACGGTGACCGTCTGACCGTCACTGTCACCGGCGAGGTGGACATGGCCACCGCCGATCGCATGTACCGGGCCGCGATCCACGAGGACGCCGGCAAGGTGACCCTCGATCTGCGTACGGTCTCGTTCTTCGACTCGGCGGCCATCCACGCGCTGCTCCAGCTCACCGACCACTACCCGCAGGCGTTGACGGTGCTGCCGTCCCGGCAGGTCCGCCGGGTCCTGGACATCTCCGGCCTCGGCGGGCAGCCGTGGCTGGCCGCCGACTGACACCGACCGGCGGCCCGGTCCGGGCGGTCAGGAGGGATCCGGTCGGGGATCCAGTCGACGGCGCAACGTGACCTCGCTGCCCTGCCCGTCCCGGTCGATCCGCAGTTCGGCCAGGGCGGCGATCAACGCCAGTCCCCGACCCCGGAACCCGATGTCGGAGTCCTCCCGCCAACCGCCGCTGTCCCGGACGCTGGCGACCAGGTGGTCCCCGTCGATACCAACCTCCAGCCAGATGTCCGGCTGCGCCGGGGTGACCGGGTGCTCTATCGCGTTGGCCGCCGCCTCGGAGATCGCCACCGTCAGATCGAACTGGTCGGTGTCGCCGATCCGGTGCGCGGCGAAGAAGTCCGCCAGCCGTCGACGCAGCAGCGCCAGTGCCCGCGCCTGCGCCGGCAGCCGCATCCTGAGGCGGTCCAGCTCGGTCGCCTCCAGCACCAGCACCGCGACGTCGTCGCGACGTGGCCGGCGGGCCACCCGGCGCAGCAGCCGGTCGGCGATCTCCTCGACGTGATCGCCGCCGGCTCGGGCGTCGGCCCGGACCTGGTCCAGCCCGGCGTCGATGCCCCTGGTGCGGTCCTCGATCAGCCCGTCCGTGTAGCAGATCAGTCGGCTGCCGATGTCGAGCCGATCGGTCGCCGTGTCGTAGCGGCTGTCCCGGATCGCCCCGATCGGCGGGCCGAGCGCCCGCTCGTGCAGCAGCTCGGCCGTTGCGCCGTCAACCACCACCGGTGGCGGATGGCCGGCACTGGCGTACCGCAGCACACCGCTGGACGGCTCGAGCCACAGGCAGAGCACGGTGGCAAGGGAACGCCGGCCCATCGTCGTGACCAGCCGATTCAGCCGGGTGAGGGCGTCACCGGGCGAGAAGCCCTCCAGCAGGTACGCCCGCAGCGCGTTACGCAGCTGACCCATGGTGGCCGCCGCGTTCACACCCTTGCCGACCACGTCGCCGATCACCAGGACCAGCCGACCGCCGCCGACCTCCACCACGTCGTACCAGTCGCCGCCGACCTCAGCCTCGGCGTTGCCGGGCAGGTAGCGGCTGGCGATCAGCGCGCCGGGCACCCTGGGCAGCGTCTGGGGCAGCAGGCTGTGCTGCAGGGTGCTGGCGATGCGGTGCTCCGCCTCGTACAGCCGGGCATTGCCCAGCCGCAGCCCGACCATCCGGGCGAACTCCGCCAGCGCCGCCTCGTCGATGTCCGGGTCGGCGCCGAGGCCGTCGAACGGCCAGACCGACAACTCGCCGAGCCGTTCCCCGTCGGCGCCGATGAACGGGGTGACCGTCGCCGGGTGGGCGGAGGGCTGGCCGCCGCCGTCCGCCTCGTAGCGGGCACCCGGTGCGGTGGCGACCACCTTCGACGCCCGGACCAGCCGCTGCACGTGTTCGACCGCGACCCGTAGCACCTCGCTGGTGGTCTGTGCGGTGTTGACCGCGACGGCGGCGTCGGCGAGGGCCCGCAGCTGGTGGATGATCCGGCCCCGCAGCTGACCCAGCTCGACGTTGGCCCGCACCCTGGCGACGAGCTCCTGCGCGGCGAACGGCTTCACCAGGTAGTCGTCGGCGCCAGCGGACAGCCCTAGCACGGCGGCCTCGGGCCCGGCCCGGGCGGAGAGCACGACGATCGGCACATGCCGCGTCCGCCGGTCCGCGCGCAACGCGGTGACCAGGCCGAAACCGTCCAGTTCCGGCATCATCACGTCGGTCAGGATCAGATCGAAGGGGGTACGGGTGGCGAGGGCAAGCGCCGCGGCACCGTCGGCCGCTGCGACCACCTGCCAGTGCGGTGCCAGCAACCGGGTCACGTGGTCGCGCAGGTCGGCGTTGTCGTCGGCCACCAGGATCCGCCCGACGGACTGGTCGACCCGTGGCTGCTCGGTCACCTCCCGCGCCGGCCCGACGCTCCACCGCTGCGTCTCGGCCAGGTACAGCTGTCTGGTGTCGCCGACCTCGTCGCGCCCGGCCGGCCGCTCGGAGTCCTCGCCGGTCGCCGGATCGGCGACCGGGCCGGCCGGCGGGGTCGGCCCGACGCCGACCGGGATCTCGACGGTGAAGACACTGCCCTGACCCGGTTCGCTGCGGACCGCGACGGCCCCGCCGTGCAGCTGAACAAGCTCCCGGACCAGCGCCAGCCCGATCCCGGTGCCTTCGTGGCTGCGGGCCCGGGTGCCGGCCACCCGGTGAAACCGCTCGAACAGATGCGGCAGGTCGGCGGCGGGGATACCGACCCCGGTGTCGGCGACAGCCAGCTCGACCGACGTGCCGAGCGCCCGTAACCGCACGGTGATGGTGCCGTCGAAGGTGAACTTCACCGCGTTGGACAGCAGGTTCAGGACGATCTTTTCCCACAGGTCCGGGTCAACCTGCACGGTCCCGGGCAGCGGCGGGCACTGCACGACCAGGTCCAGCCCGGCCCGCTGGGCAGCCGAGCGGAACGTGCTGGCCAACCGGTTCGTCAAGTCGGCCAGGTCGACCGGCTGCAGCGCTGCCCGCGCCCGGCCGGATTCCAGCCGGGAGAAGTCCAACACGGTGTTGACCAGCTTGAGCAGGCGAAGGGCGTTGCGGTGCATCATCTCGGCCCGCTCGCGGTGTGCCACCGGCAGGCCCGCGTCGGCAAGCTGGTCCTCGATCGGGCCGAGCAGCAACGTCAGGGGGGTCCGGAACTCGTGACTGACGTTGGCGAAGAAGTCGGTCTTGGCCTGGTCGATCACGGCGAGTTCGGCGGCTCGGGCCCGCTCGTGCAGATAGGCCCGCTGCTGGCTGACCGCGCTGGAGATCTGGGTGGTGATCAGGTCGAGGAAGTCGCGGTAGTCACTGGTGAACGGCAGGTGCCGGCTGTGGCCGAGGACGAGCGCACCGACCGGGTCGGTCGCCGCGCAGATCGGCAGGACGAGCACCTCCGGTGCTGCGGCGTCCGGTGGTGCGGCGACGAAGTCCGCCGCCCGGGCGGTCTGTACGGTACCGCCACGCAGGGCGTCCAACAGCGCGGCCGGGGCGTCGCCCGGGCTCGGCTGCGTCGGCGCGATGACGGTCTGCGTCGCGACGCCGGTGCAGCCGGCCAGTCGCGCGGAGTCCGCATCCGATCCGAGGTAGAGCAGGGCGAACGGGATGTCATCGTGGCAGGTGTCGAGTACCTCCAGCACACCACGGCGTAGGTCGGCCTGGCTCTGCAGATCGGACAACCGACTACCCAGCCCGGCGAGGGTACGGATCCGACGCTCGCCGAGCACCCGCCCGGTGGTCTCACTGACGATGCAGAAGACACCCCCGACGCTGCCGTCCTCGACCAGCAGCGGGTCGTAGGAGACGTCGAAGTAGGTCTGCTCGAGGAAGCCGTGCCGTTCGAGCAGGAACGGATGATCGGTGCCGCGGTAGGCGGTCCCGCTCTCGACCACCCCGGTGAACAGCGGCTCCAGCACGTCCCACAGCTCCGACCAGTGCTCGGCGGCGGGCTCGCCCAGGGCGGCCGGATGCTTGGCGCCGATCGTGGGCAGGTAGGCGTCGTTGTAGAAGGCGCGCAGCTGCGGCCCCCAGTAGAGCACGATCTGGGCCTGCGACGAGAGCATCATGCCGACCGCCTGGCACAGGCTGGCCGGCCAGCTGCCCAGCGCGCCGAGCGGGCTGCGGCTCCAGTCGCGCTCCCGGATCAGCCGGTTGGTCTCGCCGGCCCGGCCGAGGGCCGCGGCGAGCAAAGCAGGGACGGCCGGTCGAGGAGCCGGCACCATCGGTGCGCCGACCGACCGCTCGCCCTCTGTCATCGCTGGCCACCCTCGCTCGTCGAACCCGTCACCCGGCCGCCGCCACCGCGTCCACCTGCGGAGCCCCGCCACGCCCGCCGGCCGGGCCGGGCCCAGTCATGCGGCGTGGGTCGCCTCCTACCCCGGCGCCGCTCGAACGTAACGTGTGGTCGACCGGGCGGTCAGGAGAAGGCTGGCAGATCATGGATGCTGGTCGAAGAACATCAGCTGAGCTGCGGGGTGGCCAGGGTCGGTTCCGCCGGATCTGGACGGTGGGGTACCAGGTCGGGCGGCCGGGCCGGCGACCCGCCCGGGGAGGTCGCCGGCCCGCTCTGGTTGCGGCGCTGTCTGTCACCGGACCGCCTGGCCGGGACGTCATGCCGGGTACGGGCGCCGCGCCGGCGCCGACAGACATGGCCAGCGGCACCGGAGAGGCGGTCACCGTGGCAGGTGAGATGAGGCGGCTGCTGGAACAGGAGCTGGCCGCCCGGCCGGCCCCACCGATCGGGGATCTGGTCGCCGAGTCGGTACGCCTGGGGCGGCAGCGCCGCAACCGACGGGCCGCCGGCATCGGGATCGCCGCCGCATTGGCGACGGGCGCCGTCCTGCTGGTTCCGGCGGTGGTGGGGGGCGGGCTGCCGGTGCCGGGCGGCGCACCGGCCGACGTCGGTGCGCCGGGCGTCGGTCAGCCGGTGGCACCGGCCTGGTCGGTCACCCCCGGCGCGGATCTGGCCGAGGCGACGAGCATCGAACCTGTGCCGCCGGCCGCCGGGGAGCCGACGGTCCGACCCGGATGTGACGTCAACGGCAGTTCGTCCACCGTCACCGCGCTGCCGGCCGCGCCCACCGAGGTGGCCAACTGTCCGGTCGCTGAGGTGTGGGATCTCGACATACCGCCGGTCGCCGCCGGCACCACCGCACCGGCCACCGCGGCGGGCGCGGTGGAACTGCTCACCCGGCTGCTGCCGGCCGGCCGGACAAGCGGGTACGCCAAGGTCGACCCGGCCGGGTCGGCCGGCGCGGTGGCGGTGCAGCTGCAGCTGGACCGGGGAGACGGGCCCCTGCTGATCCGGTTCTCGGTGTCGCCCGACCAGTTGTCGGAGGAAGCACTGGCGGCAGGCTGCGCCGCCGGCCAGATCTGCTACCCACTGGCCGGCGGCGGCACGGTCATCTTCGACGATGGCGCCGGCACCTGCCTCGGTGGCCGCTCCGTGCGGTACCACCGAGCCGACGGCACCCTGATCCGGCTGGATCTGGCCCGTTGCGGAGGAGGCCCGGCCCGGAGCACACCACTACCGACGGCGTTGACCGGCCAGGAGACCCTCGCCGTCGTCCTCGATCCGCGCTGGGGTACCCGGCTGCCAGCGGACCTGGTACGCGAAGGCGACGTCAGGTTCGGCGAGCTGCCGGTGGCCGGTACCCGTTGACCAGCCGGCCCCGTCGCCCGCACTACTGTTGACCGATGGCCCGTCTGTCGCCAGGTGACCACCGTCCAGAGCGGGACCGCGACCCCGCGGGACGGCCACGCAACGCCCGGCCGCGCGACGAGCTGGGTCGGCCGTTGCCGCCGGGCGCGTCGGGCGTACCGACCATGCCCGACGACCTGGTGCTCACCCCGCACGACGCGCTCGACGAGGCGCAGCGGCTGCTCGACGCCGGCCGGCCGTTCCACGCCCACGAGGTGCTGGAGTCGGCCTGGAAGGCGGCCCCGCCGGTGGAGCGGGAGTTCTGGCGCGGGCTGGCGCAGCTGGCGGTCGGGCTCACCCATGCGCGACGGGGCAACCTGGCCGGTGCGGCGCGGCTGCTGGCCAGGGCCGCGGACCGGATCGCGCCGTACGCCGGGCAGCGGCCGTACGGCGTACCCGTGCCGGATCTGGTGCGGTTCGGCCGGGACACGGCCGACCGGCTCGCCCACGACGGGGCCGTCGACCTCACTGTCCGGCTGCGGGTCGATCCGGGCCACGCGACAACCGCTCGGTGATCTCCCCGGCCGGCACCGGACGGCCGAAGTGCCAGCCCTGAGCCTGGTCGCAGCCGAGGGCCACCAGCCGGTCCGCCTGCTCACCGGTCTCCACCGCCTCGGCGGTGACCGTCAGGTTGAGCGCGTGGGCCAGCCGGACCAGCGCGTCAACGATCCGCTCGTCGCGGTCGCCCTCCGGACCGGCGACCCGCATCCCTTCTACGAAGGGACCGGCGAGTTTGAGCACGTGGATCGGCATCCGCCGCAGGTAGGCGAGGTTGGAGTAGCCGGTGCCGAAGTCGTCGATGGCCAACCGGACGCCGAGCCCCGCCAGCCGGCGCAGCGCCGGCAGCGGCTCACCGCCGGAGGCCATCACCGCGCTCTCGGTCAGCTCCAGCTGCAGCAGCTCCGGTGGCAGACCGGTCCGGGTGAGCGCCCCGGCCACCTCCCCGACGAGCTGCGGATCACTGACCTGGCGGGCGGAGATGTTGACGCTGACCACGATCGGGGCCTGCGGGTGCTCGGCCCGCCACCGGCTCGCCTGCCGGCACGCCTGTTCCAGCACCCACCGGCCGAGCCTGACGATCAGCCCGGTCTCCTCGGCGAGGGCGACGAACCGGTCCGGCCCGAGCCGGCCGAGCATCGGATGCTGCCAGCGGACCAGCGCTTCGACGGCGGCCACCGTCCGGTCGGACAGCCGGGTGATCGGCTGGTACTCGACGACGAACTCGCCACGGTCCAGCGCGGCCGGCAGTGCGGCGGCGAGCGCCGAGCGGGTGACGTCGCGTGCGCCGCGTACCGGGTCGAAGACGGCCCACCGGCCTCGCCCGTCGGCCTTTGCCCAGTACAGCGTGGTGTCGGCGGCCTTCATCACCTCGGTGGGGGTGGTGCCGGCCGTGGGCGAGGCGACGACCCCAATGCTCGCCGAGACGGTCAGCTGGTGCCCATCGACCTGGATCGGTGCGGCCAGCGCGGACTGGGCGGACTGGGCGACACCGACCAGTTGCGGCGTGCCGGTGCAACGGGTCACCAGGATCACGAACTCGTCGCCGCCCATCCGGGCGACCAGGTGCCCGGCGTCGGCGGCGCTGCCGGCGAGCCGCCGCGCCACCACGGCGAGCAGTTGGTCGCCGATGTCGTGACCGAGCCCGTCGTTGATCGACTTGAACCCGTCGAGATCCAGGAAGCAGACGCCGACCTGTCCGTCCGGGTCGGCCAACGCCTGGGCGAGCCGGTCGAAGAAGAGCACCCGGTTGGGCAGCCCGGTCAGCGGGTCGTGCTCGGCCTGGAAACGCAGCCGCTCCTGCAGCTCGTAGCGGTCGGTGATGTCCTCGACCATCGCGACGGTGAACCGGGGTCGGCCGTCGTCGTGGCGGATCAGCGACACCGCGAGGTCCGTCCAGATCGGTGCGCCGTCCTTGCGGTAGTAACGCTTCTCTACCCGGGCGCGGTCGTGCTTGCCCTCGACAAGTTCGAGGTAGAACTGGTACATGCCGGGCGCGTCGTCCGGGTGGAACAGCTGCCCGACGTTGATCTCCCGCAGTTCCGCGATGGTGTAGCCGAGCATGTCGGCGAACGCCTGATTGACGTCGATGATCCGCCCGTCGAGGTCGGCCAGCCCGATGCCGATCGCCGCGCCGGTGAAGACCGCCCGGAACCGCACTTCGCTGTCCCGCAGCGCCTGCTCGGCCGCGTCCCGGGCGGACCAGGCCGCCTGCCGGATGCTGGACTGCTGGGCAAAGGTCCGGTTGCGCAGTGCCCGGGCGTACTCCTCGGCGAGCCCGCCCTGCAGGTGGCTGATCCGTTCCCGGGCCGGTGCCGACGTCGCCAGCTGCGGTAGCACCAGCGGCAGGAAGCCCTGGCCGAGGGCCTGGACGGTCCAGCCCAGCACGGCCGGTTCGGTCAGGTGGCCCTCCACCAGCCAGCGCCCGACATCCCGGCCGGCCTGGCCGTCGAACGTCCCGGCCAGCACCGCCGCGGCCAGCCGCAGAGTGTGCCCGTGCAGGATGTCGGCGGTCTCGGCGTGGCTCAACGGCAGATAGCCGAGCCCGGCGGCGGCGGTCGCCCAGTCCCGGGCGAAGCGTCGCGCGCCCTCGGGATCGGCACCGCCATCGCCCGTCGCGGACGTCGCCATGGTCAGACCGCGGCGGCGTCCAGGCGGGCGACGCCGCCGAAGGCGCCGAACCGCTCCGGGTGGGCGTCCACGTCGGCGTCGGTGTCCGGCCGCCACAGTGGCAGGTGGACCACCCCCGGTTCGACGATGGTGAAGTCACCGAACATCGCGGCCACCTCGGCTCGCGAGCGCAGCGTGATCTCGGTGTCGGTCCGGGCCGACAACCGCTGCGCGGCCAGCACTTCCGGTGGCTGGTCCTCGTAGGTGGCGTGGGAGATCACCAGGTAGCTGCCGACCGCCGCGGTCGCTCGCAGCCGCCGCAGGACGCCCTGCGGATCGTCGGCGTCGGGCACGAAGTGCGCCACCCCGGCGAGCAGGATGCCGACCGGCCGGGTGAAGTCGACCAGCCCGGTCGCGGCGGCCTGGGCGCAGATCGCCTCCGGTTCGCGCAGATCGGCCTGCAGGACGGCGGCCCGGCCCACCTCGGCCAGGATGCTCCGACTGTGCGCCACGGCCACCGGGTCGATGTCCACATAGACCACGGTGGCCGCCGGGTTGACCGCGTGGGCCACCTCGTGGACGTTGCCCACCGTCGGGATACCGGAGCCGATGTCCAGGAACTGGTCGACGCCGTCGGCGAGCAGCGTCCGCACGGCGCGGCGTAGGAATGCCCGACCGGCCCTCATGGTCTCCGCCAGGTGCGGCGTCATCGCGGCGATCTGCTCGGCGAGTTGACGGTCGACCTCGAAGTTGTGGGCCCCGCCGAGGAAGAAGTCGTAGACCCGGGCGGCGCTGGGACGACTCAGGTCGACTCCGGACGGGACTCCACTGGCCTGCTCCGCCATCCTGCCTCCAGCTCGTTCGCGACGTCCACGTCGGCCCAGGCGTGACGGGCGGGTCGGTACGGGCACCAGCCGTCCGCACCGGGCGCCGGCCAATGCTAACGCCGCGACGGTGGAATGTGCACCGTTGGCAGGTTCACGACATTGCCCTCATCCGGCCCGAGATCCGCCCACCGGATCGACACCATCTCAGCTGACCGACTCGAGCAGCAGCGAGATACCCTGCCCGACCCCGATGCACATCGTGCAGAGCGCCCGGTCTGCGTCGCGGGCCCCCAGCTCCAGCGCTGCGGTCAGGGCCAGCCGCGCCCCGCTGGCCCCGAGCGGGTGCCCGAGGGCGATCGCCCCACCGTTCGGGTTGACATGCTCCGCGTCGGCCGGCAAACCGAGCTCCCGCAGTACCGCCACCGCTTGCGCGGCGAACGCCTCGTTGAGCTCCACAACATCCACTTCGGACATTTTGACACCCTGTCGACCGAGCAACCGACGGGTGGCCGGTACCGGCCCGATGCCCATCACCCGGGGCTCGACGCCGGCGGTGGCGGCGCCGGCCACCCGGGCCAGCGGGGTGAGTCCGTACCGCCGGATGGCGGCGTCACTGGCCACCAGCAGCGCGACCGCGCCGTCGTTGACCCCGGAGGAGTTGCCGGCGGTCACCGTACCGCCGGAGCGGAACGGCGTCGGCAGAGCAGCCAGCTTCTCCAGCGAAGTCTGCCGGGGGTGTTCGTCGACCGACACGGTCACCGTGCCCTTACGGCCCTGCGGCACCTCGACCGGCACGATCTCGGTGGCCAGTCGGCCGCTCGCCTGGGCCTGGGCGGCCCGCTGCTGGGACCGCAGCGCGAAGGCGTCCTGCGCGGCCCGATCCACGCCGTACTCGGCGGCCACGTTCTCCGCCGTCTCCGGCATCGAGTCGGTGCCCCAGCCGGCCCGCATCAGCGGGTTGACCAACCGCCAGCCGATCGTGGTGTCGTGGATCTCCGCGGTGCGCGCGTACGCCGTGGCCGCCTTCGGCAGCACGAACGGCGCCCGGCTCATGCTCTCCACCCCGCCGGCGACAACCAGGTCCGCCTCGCCGGCTACCACCGAACGGGCGGCGATCGCCACCGCGTCCAGCCCGGAACCGCAGAGCCGGTTCACCGTGGTGCCGCTGGTCCCGGTCGGCAGGCCGGCCAACAGCGCCGCCATCCGGGCCACGTTGCGGTTGTCCTCGCCGGCCTGGTTGGCGCAGCCGAGCACCACGTCGTCGACGGCGTCCCAGTCGACCGAGGGGTGCCGGGCGACGAGTTCGCGGATCACGTGGGCGGCCAGGTCGTCCGGACGCACCGGGGCGAGCGCCCCGGCGTAGCGGCCGAACGGCGTACGCACCCCGGCGACGAGATAGGCGACGGGCATCTCGGTCCTCCTCGGAAGGGCGGAAAGGGTCAGGGCCGGCCGGCCTGGGCGGGTGGTCGCTGCCCCCGCTTGGCCGCCTGGATCTGCTCGTAGACGTGCCCGCGCAGCTGGGTGAAGCGCGGCTCGGCGCGGGTGTGCAGCTGGTCGCGGTCGTCCGGCAGGTCGATCCGCAGGCTCTCCTGCACCACGGTCGGCGACGAGGACAGGATCAGCACCCGCTGCCCCAGGTAGACCGCCTCGTCGATGTCGTGGGTGACGAACAGGATGGTCACCCCGAGCCGCTGCCACAGCTGGCGGATCAGGTCCTCCAGGTCCGCGCGGGTCTGGGCGTCGACCGCCGCGAACGGCTCGTCCATCAACAGCACATCCGGCTGGTACGCGACCGCGCGGGCGATCGCCACCCGCTGCTGCATGCCGCCGGACAGCTGCCACGGATAGGCGTTGTGGGTGTCGGCCAGACCGACGGCGGCCAGCGCCTCGTCGACCAGTTCCCGGCGCTTGCCCCGGGCGATGCGCTTCTGCCGCAGCGGCAGCTCGACGTTGTCCCGCACGCTCATCCACGGGAACAGACTGCGCCCGTACTCCTGGAAGACGACCGCCATGCCGGGCGGCGGCCCGGTGATCGGCCTACCGCGCAGCCGGACCTCGCCGGAGGTCGGCGGCAGCAGCCCGGCCATGCACTTGAGCAGGGTGGTCTTGCCGCAGCCGGAGGGGCCGACCAGGCAGACCAGGTCGCCGTCCTCGATGGTGAAGGTGAGGTCGCGCACCGCCTCGACCTGGCGCTGCCGCCCGTCGTAGACCTTGCGCAGGCCCTGGACATCGAGCATGGGCTCGTTACCTCTCTATCGTTT
Organism: Micromonospora sp. ABR4_055; assembly: GCF_056160425.1. Classification (NCBI taxonomy): domain Bacteria; kingdom Bacillati; phylum Actinomycetota; class Actinomycetes; order Micromonosporales; family Micromonosporaceae; genus Micromonospora; species Micromonospora sp. ABR4_055. The sequence continues at coordinate 1,729 of NZ_JBSWXD010000083.1, read as the reverse complement.
CCGGCGCCGCCACGTCGGCCGGCCGCGCCGGGCAGCGGATCATGTGCCGCGCTGTGCCTGGCGCAGGCCGTGGTACCAGGCCAACGCCCGCATCTCGACGAAGCGGAAGAGCACCGACAGGGCGAAGCCGAGCAGACCGAGCAGCAGGATGCCGGTCCACATCTGCGGGATCGCGAAGGTGCGCTGGAACTGCACGATGGTGAACCCGAGACCGTTGCTGGCCGCGAACATCTCGCTGATCACCATCAGGATGATGCCGATCGACAGTGCCTGGCGCATGCCGGCGGCGATCTGCGGGCTGGCCGCCGGCAGCACCAGGTGCCGCAGCCGGGCCGGGCCGTTGAGGCCGTAGGAGCGGGCCGTGTCGGAGAGCACCTCGTCGGTGGCGCGCACGCCCTCGACGGTGTTGAGCAGGATCGGCCAGACGCAGCCGGCCGCGATCACCACGATCTTCATGGTGTTCTCGATGCCGGCGAAGAGCATGATGATCGGCACCAGCACCGGCGGCGGGATGGCCCGGAAGAACTCCAGCACCGGTTCCAGCGTGGCCCGCACGGTACGGATGCTGCCGACCAGTACGCCGAGCGCGACGCCGACGAACACCGCCACCGCGTAACCGGCGGCCAGCCGCAGCAGGCTGGGCAGCACGTCGGCCCGCAGGCGCTCGACGGTCCAGGTCTCGGCGAAGGAGCCGAGGATCCTGCTCAGCGGCGGCGCGTAGAAGCTGGTGCTACCGGCGCTGCTGAACCACCAGACGGCGAGCAGTACGGCCGGCAACGCGACGACCAGCCCGGCCCGCTTCAGCACCCCGGCCGCCCTCACACGATCACCTCGCCGCGCATCGACTGGTGCCAGGACAGTGCCCGCCGCTCGACCGCGCGGGCGATCAGGTTGATCCCGACGCCGAGCAGTCCGGTGACCACCACCAGGGCGTACATCAGGTCAACGGCGCCGGAGGTCTGCGCGACCGCGATCCGGCTGCCCAGCCCGGGAGCGCCGATGACCAGTTCCGCGGTGATCGCCAGCACCAGGGCGACGGCGGCGGCGAGCCGCACACCGGTCATCACGTACGGCAGCGAGGTCGGCCAGACGACGTGGCGGATTCGGGCCCACCGGCCGAGGCCGTAGCTGCGGGCGGTCTCGTCGGCGACCGGGTCGACGTCCTGTACGCCGTACAGGACCTGGACCAGCACCTGCCAGAACGCTGCGTAGACGACCAACAGCAGGGTGGATTCGAGGCCGGTGCCGTAGAGCAGCACGGCGAGCGGGATCAGCGCGACCGACGGGATCGGCCGCAGGAACTCGATGGTCGAGGCGGTGACCGCGCGCAGGGCCGGCACCGAACCGATGACCACGCCGAACGCGATGCCGGCGGTGACCGCGATGGCCAGGCCGATCGCCCAGCCGGTCAGCGTGTCACGGAGTGCCGACCAGAAGGCACCGTCGCCGAGCAGCTCGACCAGGGCGGCGAGGATCTCGGTGGCCGGCGGCAGGTAGCGCGCCGAGACGAGCGGGGTCGACGGGAGGACCTGCACCAGGACCAGCAGGCCGGCCAGGCCGGCGACGCCGAGCAGCGCTGTCGGTGGTCGGCGTCGCCGGCTGGGTGCGGCCCGGTGGGCTGTTGCTGACGTGCCCCGGGGTGGGGGGGGGGGGGGGGGGGGGAGGAGGAGGGAGGGGGGGGAGGGGGGGGGGGGGGGAAAGGGGACCGAGGAGGGGTAGGGGGGGAGGG